>CAZCEZ010000003.1:81573-87151 GCA_964497795.1 uncultured Acidimicrobiaceae bacterium
CGCGGACCCTGGGCGCCGCCTGATCACGCCCCGGCCCGGGCGCGCGACCGTGCCGACCCCCGTGGACCGCCCACCGACGGGTGGACGATCCCAGGGGGCCGGCACGACGCCGGTCCGGGTCAGGCCGAGGCGGCGGCCTGGGCGTCGGTCAGGTCGACCTCGTCGGAGCGGAAGAGGAACGACCGGACGAACCACTGCATCAGCTCGAGCTCGGCGACCTGGGCGATGAACATGTCCTCGGTCACCGGGTCGACGTCGGCCGCGGCCGCCACGACCTTCCGGTGGTCCTCGATGACCCCGTCGTACACGGCGTCGAGGGCCCGGAGGTGGGAGATGGCGTCGTCCTGGTCGAGGGGGTAGTCCTCCCAGGTGCGGGTGTCGACCACGGCCTTGGGCGTGCCGCGGGGGATGCCGCCCAGGGTGCGCAGGCGCTCGGCGACGTCGTCGGACATCGGCCGGACCTTGGCCACCATGTCGTCGAGCATCTCGTGGACGCTCACGAAGTTGGGACCCACCACGTTCCAGTGGATGTGCTTGAGCGTCAGGGACAGGTCGAGCAGGGCGGCCAGGCGCTCCTGCAGCGCGTCGTGGAGCTCGGGGAACGTCTTGCGGATGGGCGTGGACACGGGTCCTCCTGTGCGTTCGTCGGGGGCTCTCCGCCGACGTCCACGACGTACCCGTCGACCCGGCGCGACAGAACCCGTCGCGCACGCTCGATCGCGGCGTCGGGCGCTGCGGTCAGGCCGGGATGCGACCGCGGCGGCGGACCGACAGCCGCTCGGCCAGCGCCCCGGGGTCGCACGCGCCGAGCACCACGAAGCCGTCCCGGGCGACCCCCGCCGAGGTGGTCGCGTGCACCGTCTCGATGGTCACGTCGTGGTCCGCGAACCAGCGGCACGTGGCCCACAGGAGCCCGAGCTGGTCCCGGGCGGTGACGGTGACCGTGGCCCGGTGGGCGGGGTCCCCGGACACCTCGACGTGGGCCGGACCGAGGGGGTGGAAGTCCGGCTCGGGGGCGAAGCCGGCGGCGGCGAGGCGCAGCCGGCGACCGAGGTCGCCGAAGTCGCCCTCGGCCAGCACGGACCCCGGGTCGACGACGAGGCCGTGCACGGCCAGGGCGGGGGCGCCGTCCCGGGCCGGCCAGGTCATCGCCGACGCCGAGGAGACCGACAGGCCGGCCTCGGCCAGGACCGCGGTCGTGTCGGCCAGGAGGCCGGGGCGGTCGGCGGCGACGACGGTGAGGCGCAGCGCCGTCCCCGCGCCGCTGCGCCGCTCCTCGGCGGTCAGGGGGCCGCGGCCGTCGAGCGCGTCGTCGACGACGGCGGGTCCCGGATCGACCGGGAGCGCCACGGCCCGCACCTCGCCGGGACGGAGGGGCGGGTGGCACAGGGCGAGGTCGGCGGCCAGCGAGCCGGGGGCGTCGCTCACCAGCCACAGCGGCGGGGCCTCGGCGACGAGCGCGTCGGCCACGGCGCGGGGGATCGCCGTGCCCACGAGCAGGGCCCGGACCTGGTCGGCCACGGCCTCCGCGCTGGTCGCCCGGTGGTCGGCGACCTCGACGTCCACCACGTTCTGGAGCACCTGCGCGAAGTGGTCGGGGTCGGCCAGGACCCAGGAGTGCCCGCCCCGCACGACCCGCCCCTCGGCCCCGACCGAGTCGCACAGGCTGGCGAAGGCGGCGTCGGGGATGACCTGGTCGCCCTCCGAGGTGAGGGCCAGGACCGGCGTCCCGGCGGCGCGGACGCCGACGAGCTCGGCGGTGAGGTCGGCGTCCTTGGCGAGCCACCCGGCCCGGGCCAGCACGACCGGGTTCACCACCAGGTTGGTGACCACGTCCTGGCTGATGGCGCCGAGCGTCTCGATGCCCTCGGGTCCGACGAGGTCGCGGGCGAAGCCCCGGGCCCAGTCCCACAGCGGGCGGTCGGCCAGCGACCCCCCGGCCCGGCCGTCCCACGTCGCGCCGCCGACCGCGTTGAGCAGCACCAGGTAGCGGACCCTCCCGGGGTGGGCGTGGGCCAGCGCGGTCCCGACACCGCCGCCGAAGGAGTGCCCGATCACCAGGGCGGGCTCGTGCACGCCGACCTCGTCCAGGAAGCGGGCCGCCCAGTCGCCGTAGGAGGCGATGGACATCAGCGGGACGGGCATCGCGGCGGATCCCCCGAAGCCGGGCATGGCCGGGGCGTAGACGCGGCAGCCCCGTGCCGTGAGCCGCCGCAGGGCTCGCTTGTAGGCGCGGCTGCCGAGCCCCCAGCCGTGGAGGAAGAGCACGGGCGGGCCGCTGCCGCCCGCTCCGTAGACCACGACGCGCCCGTCGACCTCGACGCGGTGCCAGGTGAGGGCGTCGTCGGCGTGGTGCAACCCGGTGGCCGGGGCCGTCGCGGACAGACCGAGCTGGCCGAGCACCCGGGACCAGGTGGCGAAGCCGTCGCCGACGGCGGTGCCCAGCTGGCGTCCGAGGTCCTGCCGGACCCGGCGCAGCCGGCGGAGGCACGGGAGGGCGGCGGGTCCTCGGGGTGCGGGCATCGTCGCGGAACCTACGCCTGGTCGCAGGGGCGCAGGTTTCGTGGCCGTGAACGACGCGACGTGGCGGCGCGGACGAGCAGGGTCGTGGTGCGGCGCGCGCCCGGGAGGGCAGGATCGACCCGTGCCCGCCGGCGACGAGACGAGCGACGAGCCCGCCGTGCTGCGGGTCGGGTGCCCGATGTGGGCGAACCGCGAGTGGGTCGGTCGCCACCTCCCCACCGACGTCCGCCCGGGCCGGGAGCTGGCCGCGTACGCCCGGGTCTGCACCGCGGTCGAGGGCAACACCACCTTCTACGCGACGCCGCGGCGCGAGCAGGTCGCCCGCTGGGCCGAGCAGGCGCCGGCCGGCTTCCGGCTCGTGCCGAAGGCACCGAGGACGGTGACCCACGACCGGCGGCTGCGGGGCGTCGACGACGAGCTGGCCGCGTCCTGCCGCGTCCTCGAGCCGCTGGCCGAGGCCGACGCGCTCGGACCGGTCACGCTGCAGCTCCCGCCCACCTTCGGGCCCGACGACCTCGGCGTCCTCGCCGCCCTCCTCCCGCGCCTGCCGGGCGACTTCCGGTGGGCGGTCGAGCCTCGGCACCCCGGGCTCGTGGCCCGCGGGCGGGCCGAGGCGACCCTCGACGCCCTGCTCCGGGACCACGACGTGGACCGGGTCGTGATCGACACGCGCGCCCTGTTCGCCGGCCCGTGCACCACGCCCGGCGAGCGCGAGGCCTTCGCCCGCAAGCCCCGTCTGGGGGTCCGTCCGGTGGCCACCGCGAGCACGCCGATCGTGCGCTTCATCGGCCAGACCGACCCCGCCGCCAACCCGCGCTGGTGGCGGGACTGGATCGACCCGGTGCAGCGGTGGCTCGACGAGGGCCGGGAGCCGATCGTGTTCCTCCACACCCCCGACAACCTCGACGCCCCGGTGCTCGCCCGGGCCTTCCACGGCGAGGTCGGGGCACGCCGCCCGCTGGTCCCCCTCCCCGACCCCGCACCGATCCGCCCGCAGGCACCCCTGTTCTGAGCCGGCGCCGCCGGCCGACGCTCCCGGCCGCCCCTCCCGGGGGGCACGATCCGGTGGCGGGCGATCCGATGGGCGCGAACCGTGTGCTTTCGCACCGATGACGGGGCCCGGACGGGGCAGGGTGTCGACGCCCGTCCGTGCTGGTCCCACGGTCGGGCCGCAGGCCGGCCCACCAGGGCCGGCCTGCACCGCGCCGCGGCCGGGTGGGGGGCTGGGCGCTCGGCCGGGTGGGGGGCGGGGCGCTCGGCCGGCGGGGGCGGGGCGCTCAGCCGGCGGCGAGCTGGGCCGACCGCCACCAGGGCGCGGCGTCGAGCCCGAGGCGGCCGAAGAGCTCGTCGGCCCGGGCTGCGGCGCCGTCGTCGGGGAGGCCGAGCCGACGGCGCAGCTCGGCGACCGTCGCGTGGACGATGCCGGCGTCGAAGGTGCTGGTGCTCTCCGCCGCGGTCAGCGACAGGGCGAGGTCGCCGCGCTCGGGATCCGCCTCGACGAGTGCGCCGTAGGCGACGACCAGGGCGTCGTCGTCGAGGCCGTCGGGCGCGTGGACGAGCCGGTCGGCGAGGGCGGCCTCGTCCTGGCGCCACGCCGCCGCCGTCAGCCACACCCTCCAGAGCTCGGGCACCACCTGGGACAGGGGGCCTGCCTCGAGCTCGGCGACGCGCTCGCGGACCTCGACCGCCGTTGCGACCCCGCCCTCCACGGCGTCCCGGGCGCAGGCCGCGAGGACACCGGCGTAGGGGGCGTAGGGGTGACCGGCGGTCCGGAACGTCCGTGCGGCACCCTCGAAGGCCTCCCGGGCCGAGGCGAGCGCGCCGGTCTCCATCTGGAGCGATCCGACGTTCACCGACACGACGGCGGCCTCGACGCTGCGCTCGGCCCGCGCCAGTGCGTCGGCTGCGGCGCGGTAGTGCCCGACGGCCGTGACGACGTCTCCGGCAGCCTGGGCCGCGTTGCCCAGCGCGTTGCGGACCCAGGCCACGGGGGCTGCGGCGTCCTGGGCCTCGTAGACGGCGAGCGCACGTCGCCCGAGGCGCTCGACGTCCTCGGGTCGGGCGCCGGTCTGCAGGAGCCAGAGGCAGCACTGGGCCACGCCGGCGTCGTCGCCCGTGGCCTCGGCCACGACGAGCGCCTCGTCCAGCAGGTCCCGGGCCTCGGCCGAGCGCCCCTGGGAGTGGCGGACGATCGCCTCACCGGCCATGAGCCGGACCAGCGTGGAGGAGACCTCGTCGGTGACGGGGGCGCCATCGAGGAGCCGACGGCCCTGGCGGTACCAGCGGACCGCCTGGGTCGTGGCCCCCATGGCTCGTCGCAGCTCGCCGTCGCGCAGGCACTGCCGTGCAGCGGCGATCGGCTCGTCCCGGAGCAGCTCGCGGGCCTTCGTGTATGGCGCGACGGCGTCGTCGAGACGTCCGGCTGCGATCGCCGCGAGTCCGATGTGGCTCCACATGCGCGCTGCGACGTCGTCCTGCATGCCGAGTCCCCGGCCCGACTCGAGCGCGAGCCGGGCGAGGCGGGCGGCGGCGTCCCCGGACACGAGCCGAGCGGCGGCGCGGTCGGCTGCGATCACGGCGTAGTGGAGGCATCGGCCGTGGTCCCGGGCGTTGCCGAAGTGGACGGCGAGCTCCTCTGCACGCACGGCCGGGGTGGGCAGACGGGCCTCCAAGCGGTCCCCGACCAGGCGGTGGAGCTCCCGACGCCGCCGGAAGGCGAGGCCTCGATAGGCAGCGTCCTGGAGGAGGGTGTCGTGGAACCGGACCCGCCCCTGGTAGGTGACGAGCACCTCGGGAAGGTCCTCGACGATGGCCGTGACGGCGTCCAGATCGGCATCCAGCACCATCGCTGCATCCTCGACAGCGAACTCCACACCGAGGACCGACAAGGCACGAATCGACGCTCGGACGCCGGCGTCCAGACGGTCCAGCCGTGCGGCGAACACCGACTCGAGGGTGCCGGGGAGCTCGTCGAGGTCGACGTCGCCGGCGCCGACGAGCCCGGCGAGCTGGACCAGGAACTGCGGGTTCCCGCCCGCCCGCTCGGCCACGCGTC
>CAZCEZ010000003.1:87251-94114 GCA_964497795.1 uncultured Acidimicrobiaceae bacterium
CCGGCGAGCTGGACCAGGAACTGCGGGTTCCCGCCCGCCCGCTCGGCCACGCGTCGGGCCTCGGCGGGCAGCAGCCGATCGCCGCTCGCCTCGAGGACGAGCGCGATCGCGTCCTCCTCGCTCAACGGGTCGACAGCGACGTCGGGGAGCCCGAGCGCGACCTCACCGCCGGGTCGGCGGGTCGAGATGGTGCAGCGGGGGCGGCGCAGCCGGGTGAGGCGGCGGACCAGGTCGGCGCTGGCCTCGTCGATCCACTGGGCGTTCTCCACGACGAGGAGCAGCCCGTCGGGGTGGGCGATGTCGAGGAGCACGTCCACCGTCTCGGCCACGAGGCGCTGGAACGCGCCCGGGTCCCGCTCGGCGTCCTCCTGGCCACCGGTGCGCAGGCCGAGCACCAGTGCGAGGGCCGAGATCCGCTCGTCGATGCGATCGGCCCGCTCGGCGAGCGCCGATCGGAGGAGCCCCTCGATCCGCTCGGGCGGGTCGTCGACCGCGACGCCCAGGGTCCGCCGGATCGCCGCCTCGACCGGGGCGAACGGCACGCGCTCGATCGAGCGGTGGCAGCGGAGCACGACCACGTCCAGGCCCGGGCGGCCCGCGACCAGCGCCCGGGCCAGCGCCGTCTTGCCGGCGCCGGCGTCGCCGACGAGGTCGACGCCGCCACCGGCCCCGGCCAGGGAGGCGTCGAGGCGGCGGCCGAGATCGGCCAGGAGGTCGGCCCGGCCGAACAGCTCCGTCTCGGTGCCGTCGTCGACCGTCGCGTCCAGCGCGGCGCGGGCGCCGAGGCGCGACGCCTCGAGCGGCTCGGCCTTGCCCTTCACGGCGAAGGGCGGGATCGACTCGGTGGCGAAGGGGACCGTGGACTCCGCGAGGGTCGTGTCGGTGACGAGGACCTCGCCGGCGCCGGCCCGGGACATGACTCGGGCCGCGGTGTTCACCGTGTCGCCCATGACGGTGTAGAAGCGGCGGTAGAAGGGCCCGACCTCGGCGGCGAGCAGCGTCCCGGCGTGGACGCCGATCCGCACGGGGACCGACGTCCCGGCGTCGACGACCTGGCGCACGGCGAGGAGCATGCGGTCGACGTCGTCCTCGTGGGTCAGCGGCGCGCCGGCGGCGAGGATGAGCTTGCCCCCGTCGTGGTCGACGTCGCTGGACACGAAGCAGACGTCGTGGGCGTCGGCGGCGACCTGCACCGCCCGGACCAGCTCGTCGAGCCCGTCGGCGGCGGCCTCCGGGTCACGGGCCACCAGGGCGTCGGTGTCGTCGAAGTGGAGGAAGGCGACGGCGGCACGGCGGTGCTCGGCGCGGTCCCGGCCGCCGTCGGCCAGGTGTCGGCGCAGCGCGGCCGGCAGGAAGCCGAGCAGCTCGGGCGAGTCGGGGTTCGGCTTGGGGACGACGTAGTCGCCGGCATCGGGGGCGGCGACCAGCACCCGGCCGCTGCCGAGGGGGTCCCCGAGGCAGGCGTCGGGCAGCTCGGCCGCCGCCGCCGGGGAGACGACCACGTTCCCGGCCCCCGCGCCGCCCTCCGCATCGACGACGGCGGTCGCAGCCGGGCCGGTCACCAGCAGCTCGCGGTGGCTCCCGCCGACCAGGAACAGGTCGATCTCGCCGGCGTGGACCCCGCTCGACATGGCCAGCTGCACCGGACCGGCGGGGGTCTCGATCCGGCCGATCTCGGCGAGCCGGGCCCGCATGGCGAGCGCGGAGGCCGAGGCCCGGGCCGTGGCGTCCTCGCCGCGGAACAGCAACAGGAGGGCGTCGCCGCCGAACTTCACGAGCGACGCGCCCAGCTCGTAGGGGCGCACGAGCAGGGAGGCAAACGCGAACTCGATGATGTCGGTGACCCGCTCGGCGCCCTCCCGCCCCAGCACTGCGAGGCGCTCGGACATCGCCGTGAAGCCGCTGATGTCGACGAAGAGCAGTGCGCCGGTGACCCGACGGTGGCGTGAGCCGTCGTCGGGCCACTCGATGGCGACGCTGGAGATGTATGGGGCGATTGGCTGGTCCGTCACCCGTGCCCTCCCGGGATCAGTCGAAGCGGAAGAGCGCCGAGTAGGTGGAGCCGTCGTCCAGCGAGATGCGGAACTCATAGCAGCCCTGGAGCTGGCGCGGCGTGCGCCAGTTCACGCGGTACGTCCCGTCCTCGACCACCAGGCCGTCGGTCAGGTCGCCGTCGGCGTTCGTCGGGACGCTCCCGGGCGGCACCGGGTTCCCGGCGTCGTCGACGCAGCCCTCGGCATCCGCGTACCCGACGCCGACGACGGCATCGGGATCACCGACGAGGCTCCCGTCGTCCTGGCGCAGCTGCCACTTCACCGGGATCGTCTGCCCCGCCTCCCACTGGGCGTTGGTGGCCGGACGGTTCTCGACGGGCTGGAGGAAGCCCGAGAACTCGTAGCCGACGTTGTACTTGCGGACCACGGTCGCCCGCTGCCCGGCCACGTCGGTGGCCCGCACCTGCAGCGTGAACGTGCCGGGGCGGTCCGTGGGCACGGGCTGGCCGGGGGCCAGCGGCACGACCTCGGCGCCGGGATCGCCGTCACGGGTCACCGATCCGACGCAGCCGCCAGGGGCGATGCCGGACACGGCGTCGGCGCAGGCGAACGAGCCGGCGTCGGGATCGCCGAGCAGGACGCGGGGGGCCACGCCGACGGCGATCGTCGGGTCGCCGTTGTCGACCCGCACCACCACGGGCGGGCCGAAGGCCTGACCCGTGCCGAACCGCAGCACGTGGAACCGGTCCTCGGTCAGCTCGACCGGGCCCTGGTACAGCGTCGGGCGCCCGTTGTTCAGGCGGTACAGGATCGGCTGACCCGGGGCGGCCGCGGCCGAGACCCGGGCCCGCTCGAACCAGCCCTGGGGGTCGGCACCACCCGGGTTGGACGGGGCACCGACACCGGTGACCTGCACCTGGACGGGGGCGCCGTCCTGGGGCCGGACCTCGATCGAGCGGGTGAAGCGACCCTTGTTCATGAAGGTCACGACCTGGTTGCCGTCCCGGGCCTGGGCCAGGGCTCGCACGTCGCCCACCCCGGGCACGGACACGCCGGCCGACAGGTCGTACGGCGAGCCGGGGGCGGGGGTCAGCGTGACGGCACGCCACACCGGGTCCGGCGTGAGGTCGTCGCCGATCACCTGGTAGAGCACGACGACCTCGTCGAGGCCCGGAGCGCCGTCGTCGACCGCGTCCCGCAGCGAGGCGAGGAACGTGACGGCGCCGTCGGCGCCGACGAAGACGTCGAACGACTCGAACTCGAGGCCAGTGTCCGGGACGCCGGCGTGGAAGGCACGCCCGCCGAGCTGGGCGAAGAGCGTGTGCGTGGCGAACCGCTCCGGGCCGTCGCCGGTGCGGTGGGAGCCGAGCGCGAGGCGCAGGTCCCGGCCGACGGCGGCGGTCAGGTTGCCGGGGAACTGGGCGTCACCGACCGTCGGCACCGCCCGCTGGTCGCCGGCGTCGCCGGTCCGGGCCGGGACCGCGATGTGGGGCACGAAGTCCACGGCCGGGTCGGGCTGGCCGTCGGCGCCGAGGCCGGCGGCCTCGAAGGACACGGCCCGCTCGAGGATGATGCCGGTGGCCACGTTGCCCGCCGGGGCGACGGGGACCGTCACGGACGGGACCACGGGCTGGAAGGGCGCCTGGATCGTCTCGCCGCGGTTGGTGAAGTACGAGCCCGTCGGGGTCTCGACCCGGGTCAGCTCGGCCGACACCTCGAGGGGCACGACGCCGTCGGGGCCGGGCGCCGCGGTGGGCTCGGTCACGGGCCCGGGGGCCGGGACGCCGGCGAGGCGGAGGTGGGGCAGCCCGAAGTGGGTCATGGACTGCACGACCTTGAGGTCGACCACGTCGATGGTGCCGGCGCCGTCGAGGTAGCGGCGCTTGGCGGCGCGCAGCGCGCCGCCCAGGTCGGTCTCGTCGATGGCGGCCGCGTAGCGGACGAGGAGCTCCTCGTCGTAGGCCACCAGGCTGCCGGTGCCGACGCCGTAGGCGACCTTGCCGGTCAGGGAGCCGACCTCGCTCCGGGCCGCGGCCTGTGAGAACTCGGTGGGCACGGTCGTCCGCACGATCGAGTCGGGCAGCGGGAGGGCCAGGTGGCAGCCCACGGAGAACAGCACCGTCTGGGCCACGTTCGCGAGCAGCTCCTCGGCGGTCACGACGTCGACCTCGGCACCGGCGGTCTCCTGGAGCACGGGGTTGGAGTGACCCTGCGGTGCCAGCGCCGAGGCGGCGCCGTCGACGGCGGCCAGGAGCGTGGCGGCGCCGTCGGCACCCCAGTCCTGCTCGTCGTCGACGATCGTGGTGGTCGGCAGGCCCTCGCCGAGCTCGGCGGCGAGGTCGGCGGCGAGGTCGTCGAGGAAGTCGGCCGAGGAGCTGACCACGGCCGTGTCCAGGTCGGCGATGCCGTCGTAGGAGCGGAACTGCTCGATCGTGCCGACGATCTCGGCCTCGGTCTCGACGAGGCGCGAGCCGGTGACGTCGGGGACGTAGAGGTGGTCGAGGCCGACCACCCGCCGGGGGGCCAGGGAGAAGTAGCCGTCGTCGGTGAGGACCCGGTTCAGCAGCGGGGCGGCGATGGCCGAGTTCCCGGCCGCATCGGGGTCGGTCAGCGCGGCCAGCTCGTAGGCGAAGGGCCGCTGGTTGACGGTGATCGTGCGGTCGAACACGTTGGCCATGGGGAGCACGTCGGTGCCGCCGACCACGACCACGTAGCCGGGGACGTTGGCTCCCCGCTCGCGGTCGACCACGGCGTTGACGGCCCGGACCACGTCGTTCTCGAGCCGGAGGTCGCCGGGGTCGGCGTCCATGGCGGCCAGTGCCCCGGCCACGGCCGGATCCTGGTCGACGGCGAGGACGGCCACGGACCCGATGAGCGCGGCGAGGCCGGGATCGGCGAGGGCGCCCAGGAGGTCGACGGCGGGGTCGTCGGCGGTGCGGCCCGGCGCGGTCAGGAACAGGGTCCCGGCCGTCGACGGGTCACCCGACTGGACGACCTGGTCCGCCACCAGGGGGGCGATCGGGTCGGTCACGGCGGGCCGTGGGGCGACGTCGATGCTGGTCGCCTGGCGGATCAGCCGGGTGCGCAGGCTGTAGGGCGTGTCGGAGACGGAGCCGTTGTAGCCCCGGACGAGGACGAGCAGGTCGCCGCCCGAGGGGCGCTCGGGGAGGAGCACCGACAGGCGCTCGCCGGTGGTGCCCCGCTGCTGGGAGACCCCGAGCAGGACGAGGCCGTCGACCTCGACCGGCAGCGGCCGCTCGGCGAGGGCGACGTCGGACTCGATCTCGGCGCTGGGTGCGTCGAGGCCGAGGCCCGGGTCGCGGGTCAGGGTGAGCGGCGCGAGCGGGCTGGCCGGGCGGACCGGGGCCTCCCCGACGGCGTCGGCGGGGCCGAAGACGAAGACGTCGGCGTCGCCGTCGGTCTGGTGGCCGAGGATGACCTGGAGCTCCTGCCCGGCGCCGAGGTCGCCGTCGAGGCGGTACCAGTCGACGTCGTCGGCGCGGTCGAGGTGGCCGAGGGCGAGGTCGGCGACGACGCCGCCGATCGGGTCCCCGACGGCCAGAGGCGTGGCGAGGCCGGGCAGGTCGTCGCCGCGCTCGTTGACGGGGGCCGTCGAGGGGCCGCCGAGCACCTGCTCGGCGTCGACCACCTGGACGGGCGCCGCGGGCACGGCGGAGCGGATCGGCTCACCGGCCGGGGTCGTGATCGACACCTCGTCGATGGTGGCGATGCCCAGCGTCAGGCCGGGACGGGCCTGGAACCGCAGCTCGAGCACGCTGCCGCCCGGGACCGCGACCTCGTCGGGCACCGCGAAGGTGAGCCGGTCGGGTCCGGGGCCGTCGAAGGGGCCCTCGACGCCCAGGTAGCGGGCGGACTCGACCTCGACGGGCACCTCGGAGCCGTCGACCAGGTAGGTGGCCGAGCGGGGCACGTAGGCGAAGGTGGGCGGGAGGGCGACCTCGACCACGGCCCCGCCGGGCAGGGCGGTGGCCGCCTGCCCCTCGGGCGGGGTGTTGTCGAAGGTGATGGCGTAGTCCACGACGCTCGAGGTCGCGTTGTCGATGTGCTTGGCCAGCAGCGCGTCGAGCCCGTACAGCTCGAAGGGCAGCCGGTCGGTGGGCAGGAGGCCGAAGAGGAGCAGGCCGAGCGGGATCTCGGCGGGGTCGACGGCGTCGGGGCCGTAGGCGCCGACGAGGTCGCCGATCTGCGCGTCGGCGCGGAGCGTGCCGGCGAGCTGGGCCTCGTACAGGCTGCGGGAGGCGCCCCCGTCGCAGACGGCGGCCAGGCACGGGAGCGTGCCCAGCTGGCTCTGGAAGAGCGGGAGCGGGTCGAGGAAGAACTGCGTGACGACCGAGCGGCCGGCGCCGGACGCCTCGGCGGCGGCGATCTCGCCGAGGGTAACGTCGAACAGCTCGACGAGGTCGGTGGCCTGGACGCCGGCGAGCTGGAGCTCGAAGGCCGACGAGGTGAGCCCGTCGGCCTCGGTGCCGGGTCGGCCGAGGTCGCGCACGTCGGCGGCGAAGCGGTCGGCGCCGCCGAAGGAGGTCAGCGGGAGGGTGCCGAGGAGGTAGGAGAGCAGCGAGACCCGGCCGATGGTGCTCACGTCGAACCGGACGTAGGCGGTGGGCAGGGCGGCCCAGCGGTCGCGGGCGACGTCGTCGCGCAGCACGTCGGCGAGGCTGACCAGCTGCAGGGGCCGGTCCTCCAGGGCGGTGCCGGCCAGCAGCGACAGGGTCTCCCCGTCGGCCACGGTGGGGTCGGCGGCGAAGGCCGCGGGGTCGAAGGGCGTGGCGCCGGGGCGGCTCCACACGAAGGGCTCGACCAGGACGAGCTCGGCGAGGTTGACCTGCTCGAGGGCCGCGACGACCG
>CAZCEZ010000003.1:94214-94330 GCA_964497795.1 uncultured Acidimicrobiaceae bacterium
GGCTCGACCAGGACGAGCTCGGCGAGGTTGACCTGCTCGAGGGCCGCGACGACCGGCTGCCCGATCACCGACAGATCGCCCAGGGGCAGGGTCGGTCCGATCACCGACAGATCACC
>CAZCEZ010000003.1:94430-98392 GCA_964497795.1 uncultured Acidimicrobiaceae bacterium
CAACGGCAGGGTCGGACCGATCACCGACAGATCACCCAACGGCAGGGTCGGACCGATCACCGACAGATCACCCAACGGCAGGGTCGGACCGGCCGTCTCGAGCGACGCCTGCGAGGCCGGCGAGTAGGGCTGGATGGGCACGTCGGCCAGGGAGACGATCCGCGGGCTCGCCGCGACCCGGGGCACGAGGGCGCCGGGGTCGGTGGCCACGGACGACCCGATCGAGATCTGGCCGGCCAGCGTGAGGCCGGTGCCGCGGACGGCGACGGTGAAGGCCGGGTCGAAGCCGTCGTGGTCGACCACGAGGCTGTCGGTGAAGGGGCCGACGAAGCGCGGGGTGAACACGACGACGACGTCGCAGGAGTCGCCGGGGGCGAGCGCAGCGGCGCAGTCGGCGTCGTCCACGGCCAGCTCGGCGGAGGCGGCGACGACGGGCGCCACCGTGGCGGCGACGGGGCCCTCGTTGGTGACGGTCAGGGTCACCGGAGCGGCGGGGAGGGTGACCTCGGCCGAGCCGAGGTCGAGCTCCATGGCGCTGACCGAGACCCGGGGGGCGACGGTGGCGAGGCTGTGGGCCCCGCCCGCCGCGATGGCGACGGCGGTGTCGGTCACGGCCGATGCCCGGGCCGGTGCAGCGCCTCCGTGGCCGAGGCGGCCGTCGGCGGCCTCGCCGAAGGACCAGACCTCGGCGGCCCTGCGGACCTCGTCGGCGAGGTCGCCGTCGCCGTCGACGTCGACGGTCGTGTCGACGACGACCAGGGCGTGGGCGGCGCCGCCCGCGGCGGCGGTCACGGGACCGGGCAGCCCGACGACCGGAGCGGTCGGGGCGCCGTCGCCGACGACGAGCACGCCACCGTCCCGCAGGACGAGCAGCGAGGTCGTGGCGGTGCCGGCGGCGTCGACCACGTCGGTGACGGGGGTGCCGGTGGCGTCGGTGATCGGGGACGGGGAGCGCCGGACCGAGGTCGGCCCGCCCGGACCGCCGAGCTGGCCGGCGGCGTCGTCGCCGAAGCCCCACGAGAGGCCGGTGGCGTCGACGGCGACCGTGTGGTCGGCGCCGGCGCCGACCGCGACGATCGTGGCCGTCGAGGGACCCTCGGGGCCGAACCGCTGGACGGCGGGCTGGATCACGATCGGGAGCGGGTCGTCGTCGAGGCCGAGGAAGCCGCCCGACCCGGCCTGGCCGCGATCGTTCGCGCCCCAGGCGTAGAGCACGCCGGCGCGGGTGAGGGCGAGGCTGTGGTCGTCGCCGGCGGCGACGGCGACGACGGGGTCGGCGGCGGGCAGGCCCTGGACCTGACGGGGCGCGCCAAGGAGGGTCTCGAGGTCGAGGCCGGCCAGGGTGCCGGGGTCGATCGTCAGCTGGGCCTGGGAGTTGTCACCCCAGGCGAACACCCGGCCGTCGGCGGTCAGGGCGAGGCTGTGGGCCCGACCGGCGGCGACGGCGACGGCAGCGGGGACGCCGGGCACGACCCGTGGGCTGCCGCTCGAGCCGAGCAGCGTCGGGCGCGTGCCGAGCTGGCCGCGGGCGTTGTCGCCCCAGGCGACGACCGCCCCGGCCTCGGTCACGCCCAGGGAGTGGGCGCCACCGGCGGCGACGTCGCGGAACCGACCGGCGAGCAGGCCGGTGCCGGGATCCCCGACCTGGCCCTCGGCGTCGGCCCCGAAGGCGACGAGCCCACCGGTCGTCGTGGCGGCGCCGACCGCGGCGGCGGGCAGCAGCGGTGCCAGCAGTGCGGCGACGACGACGGCGAGGAGCCCTCGTCGCGGGCGTCGGGTCGGCGCGCCGGGGCGGCCACGGAAGGTGTCGGTCGTGGTGGACATACCTCGTCCTCACTCGCAACGACGCCTGGTCCGCGTCGACGTGCTCTCGTACTCCGGACCCGGTCGGGCCCGCTCGGAGGACACTTTCGGCGATGCGTCCCCGACTCCTCGTGCGCGACCGCACAGTTCTGGCGCACTTCGTGCCGATTTGTGCGTTTGCTCACCTCTGCGGGTGATTCGCCGGAATCTTGGCACGCTCCGTGCCGCCATCCGCACGATACGCGCCCCCCGCGTCGACCTGACCACCGTGCGTCGACGAACCGGCGGTCTCGACTCGATCCGACGAGCGCGGGGTCATAACAGTTGTTATCGTCGTCGGGGCGCAGCCGGGGGGCTGCCCCACACGAGGAGCCCACGAGGAGCCATGAGCGAGACCGCACGACCGCCCGTCACCGACTGGGCCACCGACTTCGACCACACGCACCCCGACTACGCGGCGCGCGCCCCCGAGATCTGGGACGAGCTGCGCGACGGCTGCCCCGTCGCCCGCTCCGAGCGCTTCGGCGGGACGTGGCTCCCCACCCGGGCCGCCGACGTGCGCGCCATCGCCGAGGACACCGAGCACTTCACCAGCCGCGGCGTGATCGTCAACGAGTTCCGGCCCGACCCGGCCATCGCGCCCATGGGCTACGCGCCGCCGATCACCTCGGATCCGCCCTTCCACAAGGAGGCGCGCCGGGTCCTGCTCCCGCCGTTCTCGCCCAAGGCCATGGAGCGGTGGGAGCCCACGGCACGGGCGTGCTGCAAGGAGCTGCTCGACGAGATCGCCACGAAGGTGGAGGCCGGCCAGCCGGTCGCCGACGCCGCCGTCGAGTACGCCCAGCACATCCCGGTCCGCGTCATCGCCGCGATGCTCGGCCTGCCGGAGGAGGACGGGGACAAGTTCCGCGTCTTCATCCACCGCATCCTCGAGACCCCCGGCCAGCACACCGACATCGACCCCGGCGAGACCCTGCTCGCCTACCTGACCGAGAAGATCCGGGACCGGCGGGAGCGGGGCGCCCGAGGCGACGACCTCGTCTCGTACCTCCTCGAGACCGAGGGGCCCGACGGCCGTCCCCTGTCCGACGAGCACATCTTCGGCACGATCGCCCTGCTCCTGATCGCCGGGATCGACACGACGTGGTCGGCCATCGGCGCCAGCCTGTGGCACCTCGCCCAGCACCCCGACGACCGGCGCCGCTGGTCCGAGGACCCCGACGTCCGCCCCTTCGCCGTCGAGGAGTTCCTCCGCTTCTACGCCCCGGTGACCATGGCCCGCCTGGTCAAGGAGGACGTCGAGGTCGGCGGCTGCCCGATGCAGGCCGAGGACTGGGTGCTGCTGTCCTTCCCCTCCTACAACCGCGACCCGGACATGTTCGACGACGCCGACGAGTTCGTGATCGACCGGGCCCGCAACCGGCACTCCGCGTTCGGCCTCGGCATCCACCGCTGCCTCGGCTCGAACCTGGCCCGGATGGAGGTCACGGTCGCCGTCGAGGAGTGGATGGCCCGGTTCCCCGAGTTCTCCCTGGCCGATCCCGACGCCGTGCGCTGGTCGACGGGCCAGGTGCGCGGCCCGCGTACCCTGCCCGTGCGCATCGGGTCCTGACCCTCCCCCGCCGACCGAACGGAGCCAACCGATGAAGATCCAGTACGACCGCGACGCCTGCCAGGGCCACAACCGCTGCTACTCGCTCGCCCCCGAGCTGTTCGACGTCGACGAGGAGGGCTACGCCGTGCTCCTCGTGACCGGCGAGGTGCCCGCCGAGCTCGAGGAGAAGGCGCGCCTCTGCGCCGACAACTGCCCCGAGTTCGCCATCGAGGTCGTCGACGGCTGACGCGCCCCGCCGTCGGCCGACGGCGCCGTGCGATCCGTGGAGGGCCGGGGGCGACCCCGGCCCTCGTCGCGCCCGGCGGCGGCTACGCGGCGCCCTCGAGCTCGCCGATGGCCACGTCGGCCTCGTCGAGCTCGATGAAGATGCACTCGCCGGGGCACAGCTCGGCGGAGTCGACCACGCGGTCCTGGTAGTCGGGGGCGACGGGGACCATCGAGCCGGCACCACCGGGGTCGTTGCCGATGTCCATGCCGTCGCGCACGTAGGCGATGCCGTCCTCGAGGATCACGAAGATCTCGGGGCAGTGGTCGGTGCACAGGC
>CAZCEZ010000004.1:0-19868 GCA_964497795.1 uncultured Acidimicrobiaceae bacterium
CCGCGGTCCACTCCGACGTGCCCCAGTACAGGGCCCAGCCCCGGTCGATGGCGTCGGACATGGCCCACACGGTCTCCTCGATCGGCGTGTCCGGGTCGGCCCGGTGGCAGAAGACGAGGTCGTAGTGGTCGAGGCCGATCCGCTCGAGGGAGGCGGGGATCGCCTCGTGCAGGTACTTCCGGTTGAGGGTGAACTTGGAGTTCGGGCCGTCGTGGATGCCCCAGTAGAACTTCGAGCTCACCACGTACTGGTGGCGCTGCCAGCCGTTCTTGCGGATGGCCTCGCCCATCAGCCGCTCCGACTCGCCGCCCGCGTAGGCCTCGGCGTTGTCGAAGAAGTTGCACCCCGCGTCGAACGCCGCGGCCATGCAGTCGGCGGCCAGGCCGGAGTCGAGCTGGGGGCCGAAGGTGACCCAGGAGCCGAAGGACAGCACGCTGACCTTCAACCCGGACCGGCCCAGACGTCGGTACTCCATCTCCATGGTGTGTTCCCCTCGTGTCGCTCTCGATCGTCGGCACCGGGTGCGGCGCCCCGGCCGAGGCTACGAGGACGAGCGGGCCATCCCACCCGGGCGCGAGGGTGTCCCCATGGACAGCTCCCCCGCCACCGTCGACCCCCGCCGCGACCTCGAGGGCCGCGTCGCCATCGTGACCGGCTCCTCCTCGGGCATCGGCGCCGAGATCGCCCGGCGCCTGTCGGCGGCCGGCGCCACGGTCGTGGTGAACTCGGCCACGTCGGTCGAGGCCGGCACCGAGGTGGCCGCGTCGCTGCCCGGCGATGCCACCTACGTCCAGGCCGACATCTCCGACCCCGAGGCCTGCGCCCGCCTCGTCGCCACGACCGTCGAGCGGCACGGGAGCCTCGACGTGCTCGTCAACAACGCCGGGTGGACCACCGTCGTCCCCCACGGCGACCTCGATGCGCTGACCGACGACGTCCTGCGCCGCACCTTCGAGGTGAACGTGTTCGGCACGTGGTGGCTGACGAAGGCGGCGATGCCGCACCTGAAGCGCAGCGAGGACGGGAACGTCGTGACGATCACGTCGTTGGCCGGGGTGCGCCCGGTCGGCTCGTCGATCGCCTACGCCATGTCGAAGGCGGCCCTCAACCACCTGACGCTGCTGCTGGCCAAGTCGCACGCGCCCGTCCGCTGCAACGCCGTCGCCCCCGGGCTCGTCGACACCCCGTGGACCGCGGACTGGGACGCCATGCACGAGGCCGTCGCGTCGATGGCGCCGGTGCCCCGCAGCGCCACGCCCGACGACTGCGCCGAGGCCACCCTGTCGCTGATCCGCACCCGCTACGCGACCGGGCAGGTCCTGGTCGTCGACGGCGGGCTGTCCCTGGTCGGCTAGTCCCGCCAGGAGGCCCCCGCGACCCGCAGCGCGCCCGCCACGGCCTCGCAGGTGACGGGCAGCGGACCGAGCGGGTCGCCGTCGGCCCACATGACGAGCTCGCCGTCCACGGGGCCGGCGGCGTCGACCTCGACGACGGCCCCCGAGTCCACGTCGACGGCCGGGTGGGCGACGTGCCCCCCGCCGAAGACCCGGGGGAAGACCCGCAGGAACGTGGAGCGCGCGACGTCGCCGATGGCCACGACCGAGAGCCGGCCGTCGTCGGGGCGGGCGTCGGGGCAGACCCGCATGCCGCCGCCGAAGTACGCGGTGTTGCCGAGGGACAGCATCGTGGTCGCCACGTCGCGGGCGACCCCGTCGACGGTCACCCGCAGGCGCAGCGTCCGAAGCCTCGGCAGCTGCAGGACGGTGGCCACCGTGTAGCGCTGCTGGCCCCTCGGCCAGCGCAGCGCGTTCGCCCGGGCCGTCACGTCCCCGGAGAAGCCGATCGTGGCGACGCTGGCCGCCCAGCCGTGGGTGGTGCGCATCGCGTCGACGGGCACGGGTGCGGCCAGGGCGCGGGCCACGTGCACGTCGAGGTCGCCCTCGAGCAGGCCCAGCGCCCGGGCGAAGTCGTTGCCCGTGCCCTGGGGGACGATGCCGAGCACGACCCCGGTGCCCGCCACGGCGTCGACGGCGATGCGGACGAGACCGTCACCGCCGACGGCGACCAGCCGGTTCACCGCGCCCGCGGCGACCGCCGCGCCCACCGCGTCCCGGGCCTCGGGCGCGCTCGGCGCGGCCAGCAGGACCACCTCGTGGCCGCGGGCGCGGACCGCGTCGACGACGGTCTCCACGTCGCCGGTGCCGCCCCGAGCCGCCGGGTTGCCCAGCACGTGCACGGTCTCGGTCGCCCCCCGCTGCTGCATGGGCCGGGAACCTAGGCCGGGAGCCCCGTTCCCGGCCCGATCGGGACCAACGTCCCTGGTCCCGGCTCGACGGCGGGCGCAGGATCGTCCCATGACCACCACCGACCACGACCCGCAGGTGCTGCTCGACCACCAGGGCATGGAGGTGCTGCACACCGACGAGTGCTGGTCGCTGCTGGCCGGCGCCGTCGTCGGGCGGCTCGCCTTCGTCCACGACGGGGAGCCCCAGATCCTCCCGGTCAACTTCGCCGTGCCCCACGGGACCCACCGGATCCTGGTCCGCACGTTCCGGGGGTCGATCCTCCAGGAGGCGCTCATGGAGCGCCCCGCGGCCTTCGAGGCCGACGCCTTCGACCCGGCGGCGCGGACCGGGTGGAGCGTGCTGGCCCGGGGCCTCGTGCGCGTCGCCGACCCCGAGCGGGTCGCCGGCGTGACGCTGGACGCCTGGGCCGACCGGATCGCCCGGGACGAGTGGATCGAGCTCGTGCCCGAGGAGATCACGGGTCGGCGGATCGCCCCGCACCACTGACCGGCGGGAGCCCGAGGGGGAGGGCCGGTACCCGGACCGCGGACCTGCGGTCCGGGTACCGTCGCGCCCGTGGCCCGCAGCGACGCGATCGAGGTCGAGGCCGCCGGCCGGGCGGTCCGGGTCACCAGCCCCGACAAGGTCTTCTTCCCCGAGCGGGGCGAGACCAAGCTCGACCTGATCGAGTACTACCTGGCCGTCGAGGGACCGCTCCTCGACGCCGTCGGCGGGCGGCCGTCCCTGCTCCAGCGCTTCCCCGACGGCGTGGGCGGCAAGAGCTTCTTCCAGAAGCGCGTGCCGAAGGGCGCGCCCGACTGGCTGGAGACCACGACGATGTCGACGCCCAACGGGACGACGTCGAACGCGCTGGTGCTGCGCGACGTGGCCCACGTCGTGTGGGCCGTGAACCTGGGCTGCCTCGGCTTCCACCCGTGGCCGCTGCACGCCGACGACCCCGGCCGCACCGACGAGCTGCGGATCGACCTCGACCCCTCCCCCGGCGTCGACTTCGCCATGCTGGCCGAGGCCGCGCACGAGCTGCGGGCCCTGCTGGCCGACTGGGGGCTCCCCGCCTTCCCCAAGACCACCGGCAACCGCGGGATCCACGTGCACGTGCCCCTGCTCCCGGGCCCCGACGGACGGCCCGGACCGGACTCCTACGACGTCCGCCTCGGCGCCGTCGCCGTGGCCCGCGAGCTGGAGCGCCGCCGACCCGACCTCGTCACGGCCGCGTGGTGGAAGGAGGAGCGGGGTGCGCGGGTCTTCGTCGACTTCAACCAGAACGCCCCCCACAAGACCGTGTTCGGCGCGTGGTCGGCCCGGTCGCGCGTCGGGGGCCAGGTGTCGACGCCGTTCCGCTGGGACGAGCTGGACGGCCTCGACCCGGCCGCCCTGACCGTGGCCACGGTGCCCGGCGTCGTCCGGGACGGCGGCGACCCGTGGGCGGGCATGGCCGGAGCCGCCGTGGCCGTCACGCCGCTGCTCGACGCCCACGCCGCCGACGTCGCTGCGGGCCTGCCCGATGCGCCCTGGCCGCCCGTGTACCCGAAGATGCCGGGCGAGCCTCCCCGGGTCGCCCCGTCCCGGGCCGCGACCGACGACGGGTGACCGGGGCCTCGGCGCGTCGTTAGCCTCCGGCCATGGATCGCAGCACCACCTACCTGCTGACGAGCGCCCTGCGCGCCGCCCACGCCGCCAACGCCCACCGGCCCCTGTCCCGCGAGGGCCTCGGCGCCGTGGCGTCCTTCGCCTGGGGCCTGCCGGGGTCCGAGCTGGCCGAGGAGCACATGGCGCTGCACGCCGCCTCGGCCGTGCGGGCGCTGGGCCGGGGGGCCCACCGGAGCTGGTCGGGCCGGGCCGGCCTCGGCCTGACGGCGGCGGCCATCGCCCTGCTGTGGCGGTCGCGCCAGGAGCAGGACGACGTGGTCGGGCTCGTCGACCGGGCCCTCGTCGACCAGCTCGGACCCGGCCACCGCGACGAGATGGCCCGGTCGCCGCTCGTCCCCCGGACCGGGCGCCTGCCGAGGTTCCCGACCCCTGCGGCCCGGAACCGCTACCTGGCCGCCGGCCACGTCGAGTACGGCGAGGCCGGGCGACGGACGACGCTCGACGTGTGGGCGCGGCCCGACCTGCCCGCCGACGCCAAGGCGCCGGTCCTGCTCCAGATCCACGGCGGCGCGTGGGTGCTCGGCGACAAGGAGGGGCAGGCCTACCCGCTGCTGACCCACCTGGCCGAGCGGGGATGGGTGTGCGTCTCGGCGACCTACCGCCTCAGCCCGCGGGCGACCTGGCCCGACCACATCGTGGACGTCAAGCGGGCGCTGGCGTGGGTGAAGCAGAACGTCGCAGCCCACGGCGGCGACCCGGACTGGGTCGCCATCACCGGCGGCTCGGCGGGCGGGCACCTCTCGAGCCTCGCTGCGCTCACCCCGAACCGGGCCGAGTGGCAGCCGGGCTTCGAGGACGTCGACACCTCGGTGCGGGCCGGCGTGCCCTTCTACGGCGTCTACGACTGGACCGACCGGCACGGCACCTGGGACGGCCCCGACGAGCTGCTCGCCACCCGGGTCGTGAAGCAGAGCCGGACCGATGCCGCCGCCGTGTTCGAGGACGCCTCGCCGATGTCGCACGTCGGCCCCGACGCCCCGCCCCTGCTGCTGGTGCACGGCACCAACGACACGCTCGTGCCGGTGCAGACGGCCCGGACGATGGTCGACCTGCTGCGCGAGGAGTCCCGGAACCCCGTCGCCTACGTCGAGCTGCCCGGCGCCCAGCACGCCTTCGACGTGTTCTCCTCCCGGCGGACCGACGCGGTGGTGTCGGGCGTCGAGCGGTTCCTGAACGTCGTCCGCGCCCGGGACGGCCACGGCAGCCCCGACCTGGTCGGCGTGGGGAGCACCGCCGCGGGCTGAGCCCGGCTCAGCGGTCCACGACGTAGCCCACGCCCGGCACCCACCTGGCGTGGGCCGGGATGGGCGCGGCCGGGTCGAGGACCCACCCGATCCCGTCGACCCAGTGCCGACCCGGTGCCGCGTCGCCGCCGTGGACCGGCACGTCCCGGCGCGAGCCGGTCGGGGCGGTCGGCGTGGACTCGACGCGGGTCGGGTCGCTCGGGTAGCCGCCGGTCGGGTCCGCCACCGGCGGGCGGGGACGGCGGGCGAAGCCGTCGGGGTCGGGTGGGCGGACCACGGTCGGGTCGCCGGCGCGGGGAACGCCCGTGGCCGCCGACGGGGCCCCGGCGACCGGGGCCCGGCGGGCGGGGCGGGGCAGGTCCCGGCGGACCTGGCGGCCAGGCCGTGGCGCACGGGCGGTCGCCTGCTCGGCCGGGTCGCCGCCGAGGGCGGCACCCGCGGCCGCCGGGACGGCCCGCCACAGGAACGAGGTCGCGATGCCCGCGGCGCCGACGGCGGCGAGGCCGAGCGCCGGCCCGCTCGTCGACGCGGCCAGGGCACCGATCAGGGCGCCGACGACCTCGGCCTGCCCCGGGGTGAACCGCTCGGCCAGCGCGGGCAGGCCGTAGGCGAAGGCCAGCACCGCGAGGGAGAGCCCGATGGCCCAGATGCCGGCCCGCCGCAGGAGCGCCGGCCGGTTCCTCGTGACCCCGAGGGCGAGGAGGATCCCGGCCACGCTGAGCCCACCGAGCAGCGGGACGGCGGCGGCGAGCACGTCGCGGACCGGCCCGAGGTTCGGGATCCGCTCGGTGGGCAGCGGCACGCGCAGCGACGGGGCCGGGGGCAGGACGCCGTCGAGCTCGGGGCGGGCCTCCACGAGGGCCGCCCGGGTCGCCTCGCCCATGGCACCGGCCTCGATGGCCTCGGGGGCGTCGCCCGCCCCGAGGAAGGCCTGGTGGGAGGCGACGAAGGCGTCGACGACCAGGGTCTCGACCGCGGGCGAGTCCAGCGCGGTGCGGGCGGCGCGCTGGAGCACCTCCTCGGGCACGTCGATGCCCTCGGGGACGGCGGCACCGAGCGCGTCGGCGAGGTTGTCGGCGAGCGCGCCGCGGACCGCCTCGTCCTCGTAGAGGGCATCGGCCACGTCCCGGGACCGACCCGGGTCCAGGACCGTGTTCGTCATCACGAACGCGGTCCAGGCCAGGGACCCGATCCAACACGAGATCCCGAGGATGGCCGCGGCCAGGCTCCGTCGCACGACCCCATGGTGTCCCAGGCCGGGCGCCGGGTGCGCGACCGTGCCGGCCGGGTGCGCCTCAGGTGCCGGCCAGCACGTCCCGGAGGTGCCGGGCGAGCAGCAGCGGCTGGTCCCCCTGGATCGAGTGCCCGGCGTCGGGGACCACGACGACGTCGGCGGACGGGGCGAGCTCGGTGAACCGCGCCACGTCGGCGTCGTCCACGACCGGCGAGCGGTCGCCCCGGAACAGGGTGACGTCGACGTCGAGGGCGGCGACGTCCTCCCACAGGTCGGCCACGTCGAGGCGCGGACGTCCGGCGTCCTCGTCGGTGCCGAGCTCCTCGACGAGACGCCGCTCCCGCTGGTGCCGCCAGACCCAGCGGCCGTCGTCACGGCGCCGTGCGTTGTGCAGGATCCCCCGCCGCAGCGACGACTCCGATCGGGTCGGGTTGAACGCGACGGTGCGGGCGAGGATCTCCTCGAAGGTGTCGAAGGCCTCGGGACCGGCGAGGAACGCGTGGATCTCGGCCGTCTTGGGGCCGTCGGCACCGGGCGTGATGTCGACCAGGGCCAGGCGGCGGACGCGCCCCGGGTGGTGCACGGCCAGGGACAGCGCGGTCAGCCCGCCGAGGGACATCCCCACGACGAGGCGGGCGGCGGGCGCGTGGGCGTCGACGACGTGGGCGACGTCCTCGGCGAAGGCCCGGGGGCCGACCGGTCGGCCGTGGTCGACGTCGTCGGAGTGGCCGTGGCCGGGCAGGTCCACGGCCAGCAGCGGCAGGCCGAGGGCGAGGGCGACGGTGTCCCACGTGTGGGCGTTCTGGCCCCCGCCGTGGAGCAGCACCACCTCGGGGTCGGCTGCGCCCCAGCGGAGCGCGGACAGGGTGCGCCCGTCGGGCAGCGCCGTGGCGACCCGGGCGACCGTCGGCGGCTGGTCGAAGGGCAGGCCGGCCTCGGCGGCGTTCTCGTGGAGCAGCCCGAGCTCGTCGTACGCGGCGGCGATGGCGTCGTCGGCGGGCGTGGTCATGCGGCTCCCTCCGCGGGTGCGTCCTCCTCGCGCAGGCGCGGCTCGGTCCGGTTGACCGGCTTCACGCCCCGCTTGTCGGCGTAGAAGGCCCGGACCGCGTCCATGTCCGCGACCACGTCGTCGGTGGGGTGCAGCGCCGGCCCGAAGCCGCCGGTCCGGGTGGGACCGTCCAGCCAGGTCAGGACGTAGGGGATGCCGGCGTCGCGGGCGATGCGGCGGAAGCCGGACTTCCAGTGCGTGCCGGCGGACCGGGTGCCCTCGGCGGGCACGACGATGGCGAGCTGCTCGGCCGAGCCGGCCTGGGCCACGAGCTGCTCGACCAGGCCGCGGGGGTCGTCCCGGTCGACGGACACGCCGCCGAGCGCACGGGCGATCGGCCCGGCCGGCCCCCGGAAGAGCTGCTTCTTGCCGAGCCAGCGCGGGTTGATGCCGGCGTCCCACGCCATGGCGAGCATGAGCGGGAAGTCCCAGTTCGACGTGTGCGGGGCGGCCACGAGGACGGCGACGTCGGTGCCCTCGGGCGGATCGCTCACGCGGCGGTAGCGGGCGACGAGGAGGATGAGGCGGGCGATGATGCGGCGGATGCCCGCACGGTAGCCCCGGACCCGCGGGGCGTCCCCGACGACCCGGTCAGTCCCGGTCCCGGAGGACCAGCTCGACCCGGCGGGACGTGGGGTTGTCCGAGGAGCGCCGACCGGGCGTGGCCACGAGCGTCTGCTCGCCACCGCCGAGGTCGACCACCACGGTCACCCGGGGTGCGACGGTGAAGGCGAGGGCGAGGGCGGCGTCGGCCACCTCGACCACGATCGTGCGGTCGGTGAGCGACACGACCTCGGCCCGCTCGAGGAGGTCGCGGGTGCCGAGCTGGGCGTGCAGGCCGACCGGGGCGACGGGCTGGACCAGTGCCTCGACGGTCGGGCGCCGACGGTCCTCGCCGTCCGGTGACCCCTGCTCGTTCGGCTCGTCCGTGTCGGCCATGGCGACGGCGTTCCCTCCCCGACGGCCGGCTCGGCACGACCGAGCCGTCCCAGAGCCGCCGGCACGGGCGATCGTATTGCCTGCCGGCCGCGGCGTCGCGGCGGGCGACCGCCCGGACCCGAGGGTGGCAGGCTCTGGCCGTGACCGGTTCCCACGACGCCACGTCCGGACGGCGCCCGCCCCGCACCGCCGTGGTGCTCGGCAGCGGGGGCGCCCGGGGCTACGCCCACATCGGCGCGCTCCAGGTGATCCGGGAGCAGGGCTTCGACGTGGTCGCGATCGCGGGGTGCTCGATGGGCGCCCTCGTCGGCGGGCTGGCCGCGGCCGACCGCCTCGAGGACTACACCGCGTGGGTGACCGGGCTGCGCCAGCTGGACGTGCTCCGGCTCGTGGACCTGTCGCTGTCGGCGGGTGGGGCCATCCGGGGCGAGAAGGTGTTCGCCGTGGTCCGCGAGCTCCTCGGCGACACGAGCATCGAGGACCTGCCCGTGGACTACACCGCGGTGGCCACCGACCTGCTCAACCACCGCGAGGTGTGGTTCCGGGAGGGCTCGCTGGCCGACGCCATCCGCGCCTCGATCGCCATCCCCTCGCTCTTCACGCCCGTCGTCACCGAGACCCAGCTGCTCGTCGACGGCGCCCTCATGAACCCCGTGCCCATCCTGCCGACCATGTCGGCGCAGGCGGAGCTGACCATCGCCGTGTCGCTGTCGGGCGAGGTGCGCCGCCACTCCCCGACCCGGCCGAGCGGGCACCTCACGGCACCCGTGCTCGAGCCCGACGACGAGGCCGGGGCCGGCGAGAGCGCCAGCTCGCTGCGGGCCCGGGCCGCCCGCTTCTTCGACTGGGACGCGGTGCGGGCGATGCTGGGCCGGGACCGGGACGACGACCACGGCGGCGTGCGGGACCCTGGCGTGGACGCCGACGTCGGCCGGCTCGACATCGTGAACCTGTCCTACGAGGCGATGCAGGCGACGCTCACCGCGTACAAGCTGGCCGGCTACCCGCCCGACGTGCTCGTGGAGATCCCCAAGTCCAGCGCCCGGACCTTCGAGTTCCACCGGGCGCCCGAGCTCATCGAGCTGGGACGGGAGCGCACCGAGCAGGCCCTGGCCCGGGCCGGTCTGCTCGGCCCCGCCGCCTGAGCGGGCGCGGCTGCGCCAGACTCGGCGCATGGAGCTCTTCGAGGTCGAGTCCGAGTCCACCCTGTCCCGCGAGGAGGCGGCGGCGAAGCTGCGCGCCCTGGCCGACCAGCTCTCCCGCCACAACAGCGTCGAGGTCTCCCTCGACGGCATCCGCACCACCGTCGCCGTGCCGTCGCAGGTGACGATGTCGGTCGAGCTCGAGGTCGGCGACGAGAACGAGCTGGAGATCGAGATCAGCTGGTGAGCCGGGACCTCACGCCGTCGTCCGACGGGTGATCTCGAGGACCCGGTGGACGGTGAGCTCGGCGAGCAGCTCGTCCCACCGGCTCCCGTCGACGTCGGCCTCGAGCCGGACGACGGCGGTCATCACCTCGCTCCTGTTCCCCCGGTAGGTCACCTCGGTGAACACGGCGTCGGGCGTCTCGGCCACCACCGACCCGAAGCGCCGCAGGCGGGCCCGGGCCCGGACGAGGTCGTCCTCGTCGACCACGACCTCGACGCGGGTGTCCCCGGCGGGCGCGGTGCCCCGCCGCACGACGGGCGCGGACCGGGGAGCCGGCGGCGCTGCGGGGCGCGCCGGGGCCGGCGCCGGCGGGACGCCGTCCAGCACCCCCGCGGCCGACAGGAGCGCACGGGCTCGGACCACGGCGGCGTCGCGCTCGGGCGGCGTGCCCTCGAAGGTGGCGCTGGTCGTGGCCGGCCACGGCAGCACCGAGTAGGAGCGACCGGCGTCGAGGTCGGGCCGCGCCCAGTCGATGGCCGACGCCGGCGGCGGGGCGGGGGTGGCGTTGCGCCACCCGTCGGCGGCGAGCGCACCGAGCAGGTCCTGCGGCGGCGCCGTCCCGTCGTAGGAGACCTGGACCACGGCACGGCCCCGGACCGAGGCCGTGACCTTGGCGGCCGTGGGGATGCCGGAGGGCGCGTGGGGGGTCATGGCCGCTGCATCGGCGCGTTCGGGGAGGAACCGGAGCCCCGGGAGGTCACGATCGGGTCACGTCGGCCTGACGCGAACCTGACGCTCAGGCGGCGGTGACGGCCTCGGCGGCGTCGTCGACGATCTCGTCCTCGGTCCCGGCGAGCTGGCGGTGGCGCTCGTGGGCCCAGCCGGGTCCGCGCAGCACGAAGGAGAGCCGGTCCCGCCAGGTGGTCGAGCCCGCGACGTCGCGGACGATGTCGCGGTACTCGTGGGTGGCGACCACGACGGGGTTGAACGTCTCGATGTCGGTCGTGAGCCCGTACCGGACCCGCTCCTCCTCCCGCTGGAACGTGCCGAACAGGCGGTCCCAGACGATGAGGATCGACCCGTGGTTCCGATCCAGGTACTGCTGCTGGGAGCCGTGGTGCACCCGGTGGTGGGAGGGGGTGTTGAGCACCTCCTCGGCCGGCCCGAGGGACCGGACCACCTCGGTGTGGATCCAGTACTGGTACAGCAGGTTCAGGGCCCGGGCCTGGGTGATGAGGTGGGGGCGGATCCCGGCTCGGGCGAGCAGCCCGTAGGGGATCCACACGCCGAGCACGTCGGCCACGGGCTGGCGCAGGGCCGTGGACAGGTTGTAGCGCTCGCTGGAGTGGTGCACGACGTGGATGGCCCACAGCCCCCGGACCTCGTGCATGATCCGGTGGTTCCAGTAGTAGACGAGGTCCCAGCCGGCGATGGCCAGCGCCCACGCCAGCGGCCCGTCGCCCAGGTCGCGCTCGGCCCCCTTGGCCTCCCACTGCACGTCGGGGTTCGTCCGGGTCGCGAAGGTGGTGGAGGCGGCCAGGGTCGCGGCGCCGACCGCGACCGGGCCGGTCACGCGGCGGACGCGGTCCGCCACGCGCCCGAGGCGCCCGCGCCGGGACGTCCCGGTGGGCCCCTCGTCGCGCCGGGCACGGGCCGCGACCCGATCGGCGACGGTCGTGGCGACGGCGGCGGCTGCCGCGGTGCCCACGAGGGCCCGCCCGAACCGTCCCCGGCCCGGGACGACGTCGCGCACCAGCCTGGGCATCACGTAGGGGGCGAGGAGCGACCCGACCCCCATGAGCAGGCTCGTCGCCGTGTCGGCGGGCGTGTAGTCGGCCGGGCTGGGGTCGGGGTCGGTGCCGTCGGGGGAGGCCGCGATGCGCTCCCGGGCCCGGGCGCGCAGGTGGCGCTGCTCGGCGGCCATCGTGCCGAAGTAGATCGGGATGGAGGCGACGGTCAGGTCCACGGCCATGGTCGACCATTCTGGACGCGCCCCGCGATCCCCTCCCCGGTCAGGGCGAGCCGGGGTACCGGACGCCGGTGAGCAGCTCGGACACGGCCCACAGCCGGGCGGCCGCGACCTCGTCGCGGGCCCGGTCCGTGCAGCCCACCTCGACCGGGTGGCCCTGCTGCTCGCCCAGGCCCGACGGACCCCAGTAGCTGCCCCCACCGGCATCCGGATCGGTGGCGGCCCGCAGCGTGGGGAGCGCACCGGCCGCCGCGGACTGGGCGAGGAACCGGTCGAGGACGGGGCGGGCGACCGAGAGGGCCCGCCCGAGCAGACCGGACGGCTCGCCGCCGAGGTTGGTGCTCGCCGCACCCGGGTGGGCGGCCGACGACGTGGTCGGTGCGCCGAGGGCGACGAGGCGCCGCTGCAGCTCGAAGGCGAACAGCAGGTTGGCCAGCTTGGCCTGCCCGTACGCGGCCCAGGCGGAGTAGGACGCCTCGGACTGGAGGTCGTCGAAGCGGATCCGCCCGATGCGGTGGGCCTGGCTGGACACGGTCACGACCCGGGAGCCCTCGGTGCCGGTCAGCAGGTCGAGGACCAGCCCGGTCAGGGCGAAGTGGCCGAGGTGGTTCACCCCGAGCTGGAGCTCGAAGCCCTGCGCGGTGCGGCGGTGCGGCGTGGCCATCACCCCGGCGTTGTTCACGAGCAGGTCGAGGCGGTCGTGGCGCTCCCGGAGCTGGTCCACGGCGGCGCGGACCTGGTCGAGGTCGGCCAGGTCGAGGTCGAGGACCTCGGTCGGCCCGGCGACGGGCCCGATGCGGAACACGGCGTCGTCGGCACGGGCCCGGTCACGGCAGGCGAGCACCACGTGGGCGCCTCGCGACGCCAGGGCGCGGGCGGTCTCGAAGCCGATGCCGCTGTTCGCCCCGGTGACGAGCGCGACCCGGCCGGTCTGGTCGGGGACGTCTGCTTCGCTCCAGGCCATGGCGGCCAGACGCTAGCCACGAGGAACCGTCATCCAGCACGCCGCCGGCGCCGAACCAAGGGTGCGTGGCGCTCGGCGACGGTGTACAGGGGCATCGTCGCCGGCGCCCACGCCATCGCTCCCGTTCCCCCGTGGAGCTCGGTGGCGGCTGCGCAGCCACAACCCGGCGGGCGCTCGCGCTCACCTGACCGTCGGCTCGTCCCAGAGCCCGACGCGCTTCCACAGGAACGTGGCCCGGCGGTCGAGCAGGCCGAGGTCGGCGTACAGGTTGCGGATCTTGCGGACCGAGTCGCGCCGCAGGCGGTGGGTCTCGGGGTCGCGGCGCATCTGGGCGCGGGCCGACCGGGGGATCCCCATGTCGGACGCGGTCCGGGCCGAGGGCAGGATCATCAGCGGCGCCATGACCCCGAGCACGAGCGGGGTGACGTCGGCCAGGATCCGCCGGCGGACGCGGCCGAGCTGCGGGATCCGCTTGGTCAGGAACGACTTGGCGAAGCCGATGTGGCGGGCCTCCTCGGTCACGTGGATGCGCATGACCCGCTCGGCGAGCGGGTGCTCGACGCCCTCGCGCAGGCCCTGGCGCTGGATGTGGTCGATGGGCTCCTCGCCGCCGAGGACGAAGACGAAGAACAGCTCGGGGAAGGCCCAGGCCAGGGGCAGGACGGCCTGGGCGCACAGGAACTGCAGGGAGCGGGGCATGCCCCCCGCCCGGATCGGGCGGAGGCCCGGCTCGGTCGGGCCCGGCTCGCCGGCGCGCAGCGCGGCCACGGCCCGCCCGGCGAACTCACCGAACATCATCGTGTGGTGGGTCTCCTCGGCGACCTCGTGCAGCACGTAGCGGAACTCGGGGCTGCCCTGGGGCAGGCGGAGGGCGACGTCGAGCAGGCCGCGCTGGAGGTAGTTCTCGAACTCGAGGCCGATCCGCATGGTCGAGGCCACCCGGTGGAGGGCGACGCGGGCCTGGGCGGCCTCGGGCAGGGACCGGTACCAGTCGGTGCGGGCCAGGGGGTCGAGGGCCCACAGGCGGTTCCGGGGGTCGTCGGCGACGAGGGCCATGTCGGGGCCGTCCCAGTCGATGTCCTCGTAGGCGTCGTGGTGCTTGGCGACGGACTGGGCCGAGAGGCGGGCGACCACGGCGCGGAAGTCGTCGTCGTCGGTCCGGGACACGGGCGTGGCGGTGCGCAGGGCGTCGAGGAGGTTCGTCACAATCCGAACTGTGCCATCACGGACTGGCAAGGTCAACGCTCCGGGCCCGGAGACCCTGTGGTGTTCGTCACGGGTCGGGGTGCTGCGGCACGATGGCCACGTGGCCGTCGACCCCGCCGATCCCTCCCCCGCCGAGGGACCGTCCGGGGCCTACCGGATCGACGACCTGGCCCGCGAGGCCGGCACCACGGTCCGCAACGTGCGCGCCTACCAGGAGCGCGGCCTGCTCGCCCCGCCCCGCCGGGAGGGCCGGGTCGCCATCTACGACGACGGCCACCTGGCCCGGGTCAGACTGATCCTGCGGCTGCTCGAGCGCGGGGCGACGCTGGCCCTGATCGGCGACCTGGTCGACGCGTGGCACGAGGGCCACGACATCGCCGACCTCCTGGGCGTGGAGGCCGCCCTGCTCGCCCCGGCGCCCACGGCCGCCGACGAGGGCGCGGACGGGACCGTGGCCCTCGCCGACCTCGCCGCCCTCTTCGGTCAGGACCCGGATCCCGACGACGTCGGGCGGGCCGTGGCGCTCGGCGTGCTCGCCCCCGACGGGGACGGCTACCGCGTCGAGGAGCCCCGGCTCCTCCAGATCGCCGTCGACCTGGCCGGGATGGGCGTGCCCGTGGCCGACATGCTCGACCACGTCGAGGTGCTCCGGGGACGGGTCGAGGCGGTGGCGGAGGACTTCGTCGAGCTCGCCGTGCGCCACGTCTTCGCCGGGCTCGTCGACGACCTGACCGGCGACGACCCCACCCTCGACCCCGAGCGCCTGGCCCGGGCCGTGGAGCTGGTCCAGCGCCTGCGCCCGCTGGCCAAGGCCGCGGTCGACGCCGAGCTGTCCCGGGCCCTGGACGGGGCGATCGCGACCCGGATCACGGACCTGCTGCACCGCGGCTGACGGCGCGGGCCGTCAGCCCCGCCGGATCCGCTGCAGCTGCTCGGCGATGCGCTTGGCGCTCACCGAGCCCTCGGTGCCGAGCTGCTGGGCGAAGGTCTGGACCCGCAGCTCCTCGCAGCGCCACCGGACCTCGTCGAGCGACGCGGTCAGGCCGTGCGCCGCGACCAGCGCGGCGTGCTCGGCCTCGAGGCGACGGATCGGGAGCATCCGCTCGGCGTCGCGGGTCGGCCCCTCGCGGAGGCGGTCCAGGCGCAGGGCGAGCGCGTCCAGGTAGCGGGGCAGGTGGGCGAGGCGGTCGGTGCCGTGGGCGACGACCATGCCGTCGAACACGAGCCGGGCCAGCTGCTCGGTGGCGTCGTCGAGCGACGGCGTCCACGACGGCGGCGCCGGGGCGGCGAGGCGCTCGCGCAGCGCCGTGGCCCGGGCGACGACCTCGGCGAGGGTGGTGGTGACCTCGACCAGGTCCTGGACCCAGCGCTGCTTGGCGCGGGCGAGCAGGGCGGCGAAGTCGTCCGCGGCGAAGGGTGGGCCGCCGGCGTCGAGGAGGAGGGCGTCGAGGACCCCGTCCCGGCAGTCCTCGGCTGCGGCGGTGACCGTCGGGTGGGGGGCGTTGGTCAGGCCGAGCAGCAGGCGGGCGTCGAGGCGCTTCTGGAGCAGGCGGGCCGGCCGGTCGAGCTGGAGGGCGAGCAGACGACGGACCCCGTTCCAGTGCAGGGCGCGCTGCTGGTCGCGCGTGGCCAGGATCCGCACACCGACCGAGTCCTCGGTGTCGATGACGGCCGGGAACCCCTGGACGGGGAGGCCGTCGACGGTGCGGTCGACGGTGCGGGGCAGGTCCCCGAAGGTCCACGTGGTGGCGCCGCTGACCTCGAGGTCGGGGGCGGCGGCGACGACCGTGGCCCGCACGTGGGCCCGGAGGCGGCGCTCCAGGGCGGGGAGGTCGTCGCCCTCGGCCAGGGTGCGCCCGTCCTCGACGACCCGGAACCGGGGGCGGAGGTGGCCGGGGAGCTCGACGTCGTCCCACACGTCGGCGTGGACGTGGTGGCCGGACATGCGGGACAGCTCGGCGGCCAGCACCGGGCGCAGCGGGCCGTCGTCGGGGCCGGCCCGCTCCAGCAGCTCGGCGGCCCGGTCGGGGGCGGGCACCAGCTCCCGTCGAACCTGCTTGGGCAGGGCCTTGATGAGCGTGGTGACCAGCTCGTGGCGCAGGCCGGGCACCAGCCACTCGAAGGGCCCGGGGTCGGTCCGGTTGAGCACGGCGACGGGGATCTCGAAGGTCGTCCCGTCGACGTCGCGCCCGGGGTCGAAGGCGTAGTCGACCCGGATCTCGGGCAGCGAGGGACCGTCGTCGACCGGACCGCTGGTGTGCACGAGCACGGAGGTGGGGAAGGCCTCGTCGTCGACCCCGTCGGCCCGGTCCTCGACGAGCACGTCCAGACCGAGGTCGAGCAGGTCGGGGGTCTCCTGCGAGGCGTCCTTCCACCAGCGGTCGAAGCGGCGGGCGTCGGTGATGCCCTCGGGGACGAGGCGGTCGAGGTGCTCGACGAGCACCTCCTCGTCGACGAGCAGGTCCCGGCGGCGGGCCCGGTCCTCCATGGCCCGGACCTCCTCGATCCGCTCGGCGTTGCGGGCGAGGAAGCCGTGGTGGGCGTCCCACTCGCCCCGGACGAGGGCGTGGAGCAGGAAGCGCTCTCGGGCCAGGGCGGGGTCGACCCGGCCGAGGTCGACGGCCCGGCCCTCGACGACGGTCAGCGCCTTGAACCGGACCCGCTCGACGACCTGGGCCGTGCCCCGCTCGCGGCTCCAGGTGACCTCGCCGTACTCGGTGCGGCACAGGTGGGCGGCAGCCGCCTCGATCCAGGACGGCTGGATGGTGGCGGCGACCCGGGCCCAGAGGCGGGTGGTCTCGACGACCTCGGCGACCACGACCCAGCGGGGCGGCTTCTTGGAGAGCACGCTGCCCCGGGCCAGGGAGAAGCGGGCGTTGCGCGGGCCCACGTACTCGACGGGTCCCCGTCGGCGGTCGGCCCGCGCCCCCCGGCCCTGGACCTGCTCGACGGTCTCGTCGTCGCGGGCGCCGACGTTGCCGAGCAGGCCGGCGAGCAGGGCCCGGTGGACGGCCTGCTCGTCGGCGGGCTGGCGGTTGATGGGGATCTTCAGCGAACGGACCACGCCGCGGATCTGGGTGACGACGTCCTGCCACTCCCGGATGCGCACGAAGTGGAGGTGCTCGGCCCTGCACTCCCGCCGGAACCGGGACGACGACAGCTCGCGCTGGCGCTCGCGCAGGTGGTCCCACAGGGCGACGAAGGACAGGAAGTCCGAGCCGGGCACCCGGAAGCGGGCGTGGAGCTGGGCGGCACGCTCGGCCTCCGGGCCGTCGGAGGGACGCTCACGGGGGTCCTGGATCGACAGGGCCGCGGCGATGACCAGCACCTCCTGCACGCAGTCGAAGCGCTCGGCCTCGAGCACCATGCGGGCCAGCGTCGGGTCGAGCGGGAGGCGGGCCATGCGCCGGCCGACGTCGGTGAGGCGACGGCGGTCGGCGGGCGTGTCGGGCTCGAGGGCCCCGAGCTCCTCGAGCAGGGTGACGCCGTCGGCCACGGCCCGCCGGTCGGGCGGCTCGACGAAGGGGAACGACTCGACGTCCCCGAGGCCGAGCGCGGTCATCTGGAGGATGACGCTGGCCAGGTTCGTCCGGAGGATCTCGGGCTCGGTGAACTCGGGCCGGGCGTCGTAGTCGTCCTCGGCGAACAGGCGCACGCAGATGCCGGGGGCGATGCGCCCGCAGCGCCCGGCGCGCTGGTCGGCGCTGGCCTGGCTGATCGCCTCGATGGGCAGCTGCTGGACCTTGGTCCGCTTCGACCACCGCGAGATGCGGGCCGTGCCCGGGTCGACCACGGCGTGGATGTTCGGGACGGTGATGGAGGTCTCGGCGATGTTCGTGGCGATGACGACGCGGCGCTTCTTCGAGCGGGCGAACACGCGGTGCTGCTCCGCGGCCGAGAGCCGGGCGAAGAGCGGCAGCACCTCGGTGTTGGGCAGCCGGAGGCCCTCGATCGCGTCGGCGACGTCGCGGATCTCCCGCTCGCCCGAGGCGAACACGAGCACGTCCCCGGCCACCTCGCGGTGCAGGCCCGACACGGCGTCGACCACGGCCTCGACGGTGTCCTCGGGCGGCGAGCCGTCGTCCTCGGCCACGTAGCGGACCTCGACGGGGTAGGTGCGGCCCGACACCTCGACGATCGGGGCCGGGGTCCCGTCCGCATCGGCGAAGTGCTCGGCGAAGCGCTCGGTGTCGATCGTGGCCGAGGTGACCACGACCTTCAGGTCGGGCCGCCTGGGGAGCAGGTCCCGGAGGTAGCCGAGCAGGAAGTCGATGTTCAGGCTCCGCTCGTGCGCCTCGTCCACGATGATGGTGTCGTACGCGAGCAGGAGGCGGTCCCGCTGCAGCTCGTTGAGCAGGATGCCGTCGGTCATCACCTTGAGGCGGGTGTCGTCGCCGACCTGGTCGGTGAAGCGCACGGCGTAGCCGACCTGCCCGCCGACCTCGACGCCGAGCTCCTCGGCGACGCGCTCGGCCACGGATCGCGCCGCGATGCGCCGGGGCTGGGTGTGCCCGACGAGGCCCCGCACCCCGCGCCCGAGCTCCAGGCACAGCTTGGGCAGCTGGGTGGACTTGCCCGAGCCGGTCTCGCCGGCGACGACCACCACCTGGTGGTCGCCGAGCACCTCGAGCAGCTCGTCGCGCCGGGCGGCGATGGGCAGCTCGGCCGGGTAGGTGATCGGGACGCTCGCCGCCCGCCGGGCCTCGACCCGGGCGATCGACGCCTCCGCCTCGGCGGCGAGCGAGGCCAGCGCTCGGGAGCGGGCGTCGCCCCGCTTCCGGCCGAGCCGGTCCAGGGCCCGTCCGATCCGGTGCGCGTCCGCGACGGCGGCCTCGCCCAGGCGGGCGCGCAGGGCGGCGGGGTCGACGGGTCCGGGCACGGGCCCCCAGCATGCCGAGGGCCCCGCCGGACGCCGACATCGGTTCGCCCCTCCCCTAGCGTCGCGCCGTGCGGATGGTGGCGTTCCTGCGGGCGGTGAACACGGGAGGCCGCCGGGTCCGGAACCCCGAGCTCGTCGCCGCACTCGCCGACGCCGGGCTCCACGACGTGGCGGCGTTCCAGGCCAGCGGGAACGTCGGCTTCGACGTGGCCGACGGCGCCGCGCCGACCGAGGTGCGGGCCGTGGTGGAGGGCGCGATCCGGGACCGGTTCGGCTGGGAGTCCCCCGCCTTCCTGCGCACGTGCGCCGAGGTCGCGGGCGTGGCGGGGGCCGAGGTGTTCGACGCCGACGAGGTGGCCGGCACCGAGGGCCGGGTCCAGGTCGGCTTCCTGCACGCCCGGCCCGACCGCGACGCGCTCGCCGCCGTCACCGCGCTCGTGCCCGACGACGACCTCGTCCGGATCGTGGACCGGGAGCTGTGGTGGCTGCCCCGGGCCGGCATCTCGACCTCGGCGCTGCGCGTCCCCGCCGTGGAGGCCGCCGTCGGCGGGATGACCGTGCGGACCCAGGGCGCCGTCGGGCGGATCGCCGCCCGGCTGTGCGGGCCCGCGCCGACGTAGCCTCCGCGCTGTGACCGATCGACCCGGACCGACCGGGCTGTCCGTGGCTCCGGTGCTCGGGGTGCCCGACGTCGGCGCCGAGGCCGACCACCTCGCCGACGTGCTCGGCTTCGCGGCCCCGGACGACGCCCGCTTCGGCGACCCGGACGGCACGGTCGTCTACGCCATCGCCACCCTCGGCCCGGTCGAGGTGCACCTGCAGCGCCGCCCGGCCGGGCCGCCTGTCGAGGAGACCCACCGCAGCGACGCCTACGTCACGGTGTCCGACGTCGACGCCCTGCACGCGGCCCACGTGGCCGCGGGCGCCGACGTGGTGCGTCCGCTGCAGGACGAGCCCTACGGTCGCCGCGACTACACCGTGCGCACCCCGCAGGGGCTGCTCCTCACCTTCGCCGACCCCGACTGACCCCGGCCGGCCCGGTCGCGGGGGAGCTCAGGGCA
>CAZCEZ010000004.1:19968-40727 GCA_964497795.1 uncultured Acidimicrobiaceae bacterium
GGGCAGGAACGTGGTCTCGCACAGCACCATCGCCCCGGCCGACGCCCCCGACAGCGCCGCCCCGGCCTCCCACCGCTCGACCACGAGCCGGCCGACGCCCGTGGCGTCGTCGGCGAGCACGGCGAGCAGCCGGTCCGGCGAGCCGCCCGGCAGGACCACGAGCGCGGCGTCGGCAAGCGCGGCACGGCAGCCGGCGGAGTCCTCCCGCGGGTCGGGGGCGACGACGACGTCCCGGCCGGGGGCGAGCGAGGCGTACCAGCGACGGGCCTTCGCCCCCGCCGTCGCGTGGTCGCGGCCCACGGCCGCGGCGCCGACGAGCACCACGACGGGCCCCACGGGCGCCCGGGAGAGGACCGCCTCGTCGATGCCCCGGCACGGCGGCCGGAGCTCGCCGCCACCCTGGAGGCACACGAGCCCGCTCACGCGACGAGCGTCCCGCCCTTGTAGACGTCGAGCCCCGGACCGCCCTCGACGAGGGTCGACAGGTCCGCGGTGGGGTCGCCGTCGACGACGAGCAGGTCGGCCCGGGCGCCGGGGGCGACGTCGCCGATCTCGCCGGCCAGGCCGAGCAGGTCTGCGTTGACGGCCGTGGCCGAGGCCAGGACCTCGGCCGGGGTCTGCACCTCGGCCCGCAGCGCGAGCTCCTGGGCCTGGAAGTCGTGGGCCTCGCCGAGCAGGTCGGTGCCGAAGCCGACCCGGACGCCGGCGTCCAGGGCGAGCCGGACGGACTCCTTGCCGGCGTCGAGCACCTCGCCCACCTTGTCGACCGCCCAGCGGGGCAGACCGAAGTCGGCGCCGAAGGTGGCGATGGCCCAGTAGGTGACCAGCGTCGGGACCAGGAAGGCGTCGTGGTCGGCCATCACCCGGGCGGCGTCGGCGTCGAGCAGGTTGCCGTGCTCGATCGAGCGCACGCCCGCCTCGACGGCTCGCACGATGGCGCCGGGCGTGTAGGCGTGGGCCAGGACGTAGGTGCGCCGGCGCGCCGCCTCCTCCACCGCCACCGCCAGCTCGCCCGGCGTGTAGGCCTCCATCCACAGCGGGTCGGTGGGCGAGGCCACGCCACCCGAGGCCATGACCTTGATGGCGTGGGCGCCCTCGCGGAGCTGCTCGCGGGCCGCCCGGCGCACGGCGTCCTCGCCGTCGGCGAGGAGCGCGATGCCGGACTCGGCGATCTCGCACGCGCAGGTCAGCCCGGGCACGAAGGGCGACCGGACGTCGCCGTGGCCACCGGTCTGGGACAGCGCCCGGCCGGCGCGCAGCAGCCGGGGACCGGCGACGAGCCCGCGCTCGACCGCGGCCTCGAGCCCGACGTCGGCGCCGCCCGCATCCCGGACGGTCGTGAAGCCCCGCCGCAGCATCCCCTCGAGGATGCGGGCCGAGCCGATGGCCCGCAGCGACGGCGGGTGGCCGGCGAGGGCGCCGAAGTCCATGGTCGTGACCGCCGCGTGGACGTGGGCGTCGACCAGGCCGGGCAGGACGGTGCGGCCCGCGCAGTCGACGACCTCGTCGCCGTCCTCGACCGCGGCCGCGCCGGACGCCGCGACCTCGACCACCCGACCGTCGGCCACGACGACGTCCCGCGGCCCGACCAGGCCGGGCACGCCCGGATCGAAGAGATCGCCGGCACGGAGCACGAGTCGGGGCACGGGGCGAACCTAGCCACGACCCCGCCGGACCTGGCCGGGGTCGCGTTCGACGCGGTACGGTCGACACCGACTTGACCGGTGGGTCAAGTCCGAACGCCCAGGGGGAACCATGACCACGATCGAGTCCGGCCCGAAGCTCCGCTACACCCGCGACGAGCTGCTCACCGACCACGACTACGCCGAGCCCCAGGTCGTGGCCGGCCGGCGGGTCCACGGCGGCTTCACCGACGACGGCGAGTACCACCCGCCCCGCACCGCGGTGCGCGGCCCGGCCGTCGACGCCTGGACCGAGGCGCTCCGGACCCGTGGCGGCGACCTGTTCGACGCCGATGCGTCCCTGCTCGACGGCGTCCGCCTCCCGAACGTCGACCAGCAGCGGGTGCTGCTCCGCAACGGGCTGGGCGAGACCTTCTGGAACAACCTCACCGTCATCGGCAAGATCGAGGCCAAGGGTCGCCTGCTGGCCGACATCACCTTCCCCGACCTGCAGGACGTGATCGTGGAGGACATCTCCTCCATGGCGATCGGCCACCTGAACGAGGGCCTCCTCCTGGCCCACGGCCTCGACGAGGGCGGCGAGCCCGATCGCGGCGTGGGCGGGCACGACGAGATGTGGTTCGCGGCCCGCGACCTCGCCTTCGGCGCCGGTGCCCACCCCGACGTCGAGCCGCCCGAGTCGATCGCCCGACCCGACGACGAGCGTCGCATCCCCGAGCTCCCGGCCCCCATCGAGGGCCTGGTGTCGTTCCTCGCCAACCTGCTCCTCATCGAGTTCCGTGCCGAGCTCGGCTTCTCGGAGTCCCAGGCCGTGCTCCGGACCGGCGACCTGTGGGGCGACCGGGCCGCGGGCGCGGCCGAGGCCGCCGACATCATCGGGCGGATCCGCACCGACGAGCAGATCCACGTGGACTCGCTGCGGCTCTACCTGGGCGAGGTCCGCTCCTGCACCTTCCGGACCGTCGACGGGGGCACCATCTCGGGTGCCGAGGTCATCGACCGGTTCTGGGCCGACCTCGTGACCTGGGCCACCGTGGACAAGCCGGCCCTCGAGGCCGAGCAGACCCGGGCCACCCTCGAGGAGCGCATCGCCGCCCACCCCGAGGCCGACCGGGTGCTCGCCGAGTTCCGAGCGGCGGCGGGCTGAGGGTCGCCCGTGGTCGCCCGGGGTACGGAGCGCCCATGACCACAGCCGACCACGCCGACATCGACGTCACCCACCAGGCCGAGGCCCGTCGCTACGTGCTGCGCCGCGCCGGTGAGGAGCTGGGGTGGCTGTCGTACCGCCCCGTCGACGACGGCACGGTCGAGGTCCACTCCACCGTGATCGCCGACCAGGCCCGCGGCGCCGGCCTCGCCCGGCTCCTCGTGCACGACGCGCTCGACGACCTGGCCCGGGACTTCGACGCCGTCGTGCCCTCGTGCTGGTACGTGGACCGCTACCTCGAGCAGACCCCGGAGCACGCGCACCTGCGGGCCGCGGCGAGCGGCGGGCGCTGACGGCTCAGCCGGCCCGCAGCACCGCCTCCTCCTCCCGCCCGTCCGCGTGGCGGGCGAAGCGGCGGGGGTCGCGGCCGTGGACGGGATCGTCGCGGTCCCACGGCCAGCCGCCGAAGCGGTCGCGCTGGTAGTCCTCGAAGGCCTGCTGGATCTCGGCCCTCGTGTTCATGACGAACGGGCCGTACTGGGCGACCGGCTCGCCGATGGGCCGGCCCTGCATGACGAGCACGTCGACGCCGCCGTCGGCCGCGGCGAGCGGGGTGGGCACGTCGGTGCGCACGACGAGGCCGGTGGCGCGGGGGTGGACCTCGCCGCCGCCGACGCGCACGCCGTCCCCGTCGAAGACGTAGAGGACGCGCACGGTGTCGGGGTGGTTGCCGGCCGGGAGCTCGACCGAGGCGCCGGCGCCGAGGCGCACGTGCCACAGCGCGACGTCGGTGTCGGGGCGGGCGGCCCACGAGTCGGGGGCCGGGGACGGCGGCACGACGAGGGTGCCGTCGGGCCCGGGCATCGACCCGGCGACCAGGGTCACCTCGCCCTCGCCGTCGACCGGGACCCGCGGGATCTCGCCGTCCCACAGCATCTCGTAGGAGGGCTCGACCATCTTGTCCTCGGCCGGGAGGTTCAACCAGATCTGGAACAGCTCGAGCTCGTTGGGGCCGTCGCCGTCGAGCAGCGGGAACATCTCGGCGTGCTGGATGCCGCGACCCGCCGTCATCCACTGCACGTCACCCCGGCCGTAGCGCGCCGCGGCGCCGAGGCTGTCGCTGTGGTCGACCAGGCCCCGCCGCACGTAGGTGATGGTCTCGAACCCGCGGTGGGGGTGCGACGGGAACCCGGGCACGACGGAGCCGTGGTACATGTTCCATCCGTCGACGCCGGCGAAGTCCTGGCCGATGGTGCGTCCGCCGAGCGGCGCGTCCGGGCCGAGGTGCAGGTTGCCGGCCGGGTAGTGGTCCACGTGGTGCACGCAGAACAGGAACGGGTCCACGGTCGGCCACGGCGGGGTGCCGAGCGGGACGGTCTGGAGCACGAGGTCGTCGGCCATGCACTCCACGCTAGGGCCGTTCCCGGCGGGCGCGACCGCCCCGCCCCGGGGAGCTGACAGGGTCGGGGCGGAGCGATCCGGCGAGGCCCGGAGAGAGAGGAGGCGGCCTCGAGAGACCTGGGGGCGGATGGTGGGGTCCGCAGTGCTCTCGAGGCCGCCTGTCACCGATCCCGGCGTGTGGGCGGGTCCGGGGTCGGTGGGCGAGGGTCCGGGGGTGGGTCCGGTGCGATCCGCTCGCCTGTGCTGATGAATTTAGCACTAAATCCACGGTTGGCAACCCCGACCCCGGGAAAATCTGCGACATCGTCGCGCACGACCGTTCGGGCGGCCAGCGCGACGGACGGGCGCGCGGGGTGATTGGCTCACGTGCGATGACCTCCCGCCCCGACGGCCCCGTCGACCTCCTGATCGCGCCACGGGTTCGCCCCGTGGGCGACGGGGAGGTCGATCGCCTCCTCCCGTACCGCCTCCGGCGCACGGTCGGCCCGTTCACCTACCTCGACCTGATCGGGCCCGAGGACCTCGCGCCCGAGACCGGGATCGACGTCCCCCCGCACCCGCACATCGGCCTGGCCACGGTCACCTACCTCCTCGAGGGTGCGATCGTGCACCGGGACTCGACGGGGGCCGTGCAGCGGATCGAGCCCGGCGCGGTCAACTGGATGCACGCCGGCGGCGGCGTGGTGCACTCCGAGCGCAGCCCGGACGACGAGCGGTCCCGCGCCAGCAGGCTGCGGGGCGCGCAGCTCTGGGTCGCGCTGCCGGCCGACGCCGAGGACGACGCCGCCACCTTCGCCCACCACCCGGCCGCGTCCCTGCCCGAGGCCCGGATCGGGGACGCCACGGTCCGGGTGCTGGCCGGGGAGGCCCACGGGCACCGCGCCCCGGCCCGGGTCGCGTCGCCGCTCCACCTCGTGGACGTGCGCCTCGACGGCCCGGGCACCCTGCCCGCGGTGGACGCACCCGAGCGCGGCGTGCTGGTGCTCGAGGGCGACGTCGCCGTGTCGGGCCCCGGCGGCACCGCGGTGGCGGTGCCGCCCCGCCACCTCGCCGTCCTGGCCCCCGGGCCGGCCCGCATCGAGGCCCGCGGACCGGCTCGCGCCCTGCTGCTGGGAGGCGACCCCATCGGCCCGCGCACCATCTGGTGGAACTTCGTGGCCACCGATCCCGCCCGCATCGACGAGGCGAAGCGGCGCTGGCGCACCGGCGGCTTCCCCGACGTCCCCGGCGAGACCGGGCGCGTGCCGCTCCCCGGCGCCGGCTGAGCACGCACCGGGCCGAGATCGACACGGAGCGAGTCGATGCTCGCGCGCTCGGCGAGATCAGGGGCGGTGGCGGGCCGACCTGGGCCGTCGACGACGCCCCGGGGGGTCCTCGGGCCGTCGTGGCGTGCGATGCTGAGCCGGTGTCCGGTTCGTCCGCATGCGCGCACTCCTCCCGCCCCGCACCGGTGCGCGCGTGACGCCCCGGCGATCGCGCTCCCTGGTCGAGCGGCTCCGACGGGGTGACGACCGCGCCTGGGCCCGCTGGTACGACGACCTCGCCCCGGCCCTGACCGGCTACGCCCGGTCCAAGGGCGCCACGGACCCCGACGACCTCGTGGGCGACGTGTTCGCCGCGGCCGCCGAGCGGATCGCCACCTTCGAGGGCAGCGAGGCCCAGCTCCGCTCGTGGGCCTTCACGATCGCCCACCACCGCATCGCCGACGACCTCCGCCGTCGCCGTCGCCGCAGCACCCACGTCGTCGCCCCGGCCTCCCTCGAGCCCCTCGCCCCCCACGCCGAGCCCGAGCCGGTCGAGGCCCGCCTCGACGCGGCCGGCGCCCTGGCGCTGCTCGACGAGCTCACCGAGGACCAGCGCGAGGTCATCGTGCTCCGGGTGGTCGCCGAGCTCAGCCTGGCCGAGACCGCCGAGGTCACCGGTCGCCCCGTCGGCGCCGTCAAGGCGCTCCAGCACCGCGGGCTGGCCCGCCTCCACCGCCGCGTCCACGCCGAGGAGGACGCCGTGCGGACCGTCGACCGCCACTCCGGCACCCGCCGGCCGCATCCTGCGGCCGTCTCCGGCGATGACGGCGGTGGACATGCCTGACCGCCACCGCACCGGACCCCGCCGGGGTCGACGCCCCGCTGCGGGCGACCGCGGACCCGCGCCCGTCAGCCCGGGTGCGCAGGCGGCCGTCGACCAGCTGGCGACGCTCCGCCGCACCCCCGACCCCGAGACGCGCCGCGCCCACCTCACCGCCGCCGTCGGGATCGTCGAGGCCCAGCGGGCGGCGGCACCGGTCGGCCACGCCCGCCGCACCCTGGCCGGCGTCGGCGCGACGCTGGCCCTGCTCGGGCTCGGCGCCGCCGACGCGCTGCCCGCCACCGCCCAGCGCGCCGTCTCCTCGATCGCCGCCGTCGTGGGCGTGGACCTCCCCGACGGTGCCCGGCCGGCGGCCGAGGCGCTCCCGCCCGCCGGCGACCGCCCCGAGGCGGGGACCCGGGCGGCCGAGGGCGACGAGGCGAGCGGCCCCCGCCAGAGCGGCGCCCGGCCCGAGGGCCCGGACGCTCCCCCAGCCGAGCCGGCCGATCCCGCCGAGCCGGCCGATCCCGCGGCGGAGGCCGGCGAACCCGCCGAACCCGCCACCCCGGCCGTCCCCCCGACCGCCGACGACGGCGGGATCCTCGGCCCCGGCCTGCGCTCCCCCGCGCCGACCGCCGACGACGACCCCGCCGAACCGACCCCGTCGACCAGCCCGACCGAGCAGGACGCCCCCGTCGAGGACGAGGCGCCGTCGGACGCGGAGGGCGACCGGGTCGGCCCGCCGGAGGGCTCCCGCGCCCCCGAGGGCGCCGGGCCCCCGCCCGAGGTCGAGCCCCGCGCCGAGGACGACCCGGCCGCGGCCCGCGCCGACGGGACGCCCCCGGCCCGGGACGACCGGGCCGGCGGCGCCGGGCGCCCCTGACCGTCCCCGGTCCGGGATCCCCGAGATCGATCGCGCCCGACCCGTATCCCGCGGGGCGCCGGAGCGATCACCGAGGTGCAGGCGACGCCTCCACGTCCACCGCCAGGGGTGTGGAGGCAGCGTGCCAGCCAGTTCGGGCCGTCCCTCCGGGGGCGGCCCGAACGCATCCCGGCCCCGCATCCCCGCTGTCGGAGCAGGTCGCGGACCCGGTACCTTCCAGCCCGACGCAGGCAGGAGGCGGTCCGTGGACCAGGTGGCACGAGCGACGACGGACACCCGGTTGGTGGCCGTCCGGCGCGCGCTCGCCGGGGAGGACGTCGGGCAGGTGGCCGACGAGCTCGGCTTCGAGCCGGCCCTGGTCGAGCGCTGGCTGGCCGCCTTCCTCGCCGGCGGTGCCGCCGCCCTCGCCGGCCAGGCCCCCACGGACCCCGCCGCCCGGGACCGCTTCCTGGCCCTCATCTCCCACGAGGTCCGCACCCCGATCACGGTCGTCTCGGGGTGGATCGACACCCTGCGCTCCATGGGCGTCGACCAGGTGCCGGCCGAGGTCCTCGACGCGGCCCTCACCGCCATGCGGGGCCACGCCGACCGGCTGACCCGCCTGGCCGACGACCTGCTCGACTCGGCCGCGGTGAGCCTCGGGCGCCTCCAGCTGCGGCTGGCCGACGTCGACCTGTCCGCGATCGCCGAGGACGTGGTCTCGTCGCTCCGGTCCGAGCGGATCGAGGCCGAGATCGCGGGGTCCCTGCCCATGCGCGGCGACGGCACCCGCCTCGGCCAGATCGTGACCAACCTGTGCAACGACGCGCTCGCCCGCACGTCACGGGGGATCCGGGTCGAGGTCGGCCCGGCGGGGGCCCCGCGCACCCACGAGATCCGCGTCCTGGTGCCGGGCACGCCGCCGCCCTTCGAGGAGATGCTGGCGCTCTTCGAGCCATTCGACCGCGGCACCGGCGGCGCCCACTCCGGCCTCGGGCTCTACGTGTGCCGCGCCCTGGCCGTCGCCCACGGCGGCACCTGCGGTGTCGACGCCGAGGACGACCACCTGAGCTTCTGGGTGCGGTTGCCCGTCGCCGGCCCGAGCGAGGCGGTGCAGGCCGCACCCGTCGCCGGACGGCGGTAGGTTCCGCAGCGAACCGTCCCACCGATCCTGGAGGTCCTCCGATGGGCTACTCCCTCGCCTGCGGCGACGTCATGCCCGGCTGCGCCGCAACCTTCGACGCCGACACCAAGGACGAGCTGATGGCGCTCGTCGCCGGCCACGCCGCCGACGCCCACGACATCACCGAGATCACCCCCGAGGTGGCCCAGGCCGTCGAGGGCGCCATCCAGGAATCCTGAGCCTGGGAGCCCTGAGCCTCAGGGTGCGCCGAAGCCCAGCTGGTTGAAGAACCGGCCCATGCGGCGGAGGTACTCGCCCCGGGCCACGTGCAGGGTGTGGTTGCCGGGGAACCAGTGGACCCGGGGCCGCCCCCAGTGCTCCCACAGGGCGCGCCCCTGCTGGGGCGGCGCCAGCCGGTCGCCGAGGCCGTGCACGAGGAACAGGCGCTCCCGCTCGAGGCGCACCGGGTACGTCAGCGGGCTGTGGGCGGCCATCCCGAGGCGGACCAGCTCGGGGTCGGCCCCGCCCCGGGCGAGGCCGGCGGACACCACCGCACCCGCGGGCTGCCACAGCCCGAGTGTCTCGTGGAGGTCGACGACGGGGCAGTTGGGCACGGCGAAGGCCAGACGGTCCTCGGCCGCGGCGAGCATCGCGGTGACGTAGCCGCCGAGGGAGACGCCGGTCATGCCGACCCGGGGCACGCCGGTGGCCAGCAGGTGCTCGACCAGGGAGCGGACGTCGTGGACCGCCTGGAACATCGTCTCGCCCAGGTGGGCGACCCCGTCGGCGAACAGGCCGGCGCCGGAGTAGGCGAGGCGCTGCTCGCGCCTTCGGCCGTGGAAGGGCAGGGTGACGAGCACGACGTCGTAGCCGTGGGAGTGGAACCAGGGCAGCGAGAAGAAGGCCGAGTTCACCAGGTACGGCGAAGCCATGAACCCGTGGCTGACCAGCAGCGTGGGCCGGGGGCGGTCGCCGTGGCGCCAGTGCTGGGCCCAGACCGTGCCGTTGCGACGCTGGTCCCGCCACGTGTCGCGCAGGGCGGGCACGTGGGGCACGTGGCGGCTGGGGAACGAGAGCAGGTCGACCCGGCCCCGGAGGCGGCCCGAGGCGAGCGGGGACTGCCGGGTGGTCACGACCCCGGGCGGCGGGCCGTCCGGTGCGACGAAGGTCCGCGACGCATCGCCGGCCTCGGCCAGCGCGGCGTGCACCTCGAGGTGGGCCTGCTCGCGGGCCAGGTCGCCGAGCGCGGCGAAGGGCGCGACCGTCGCCGCGACCACGGACGCCGCCGCGGTGCGCAGTGCGACGTCGGCGGCGGCCGCCGACCCGGTCACGACCCGACCCACGGGGCCGAGCCGGACGTCGTCGAGGTCGACGGGCTCGGGCGGCAGCGGTCTGATCGGTGTGACGGTCCCCACGTCCGGCGACGCTACGGGCGCCGCCGGGCTCAGTCGGGGACCTCGATGCCCTCCTCGGCCGCCTTCGCCGCCACCGCCTCCGGGAACACGTTCTTGATCAGGTACAGGTCGCGGATGATCTGGTACTCGGGGGCCATGCCCTTGGCGTAGCGCTCCATGTAGGCGAGCTGCTTGGCGACCAGCACCAGCTCCTGGGAGGCGCTGCCCTCGAAGTTGTCCATCAGGTCGATCGACATCTTCAGCATCTCGCCCAGGTTCATGCCCTGGATGCCCTGGTCGAGCATCGGGCCCAGGATCATGGCGAGGCGCATCCCGAGCTCCTCGTCGGTCCCCATGTCCTCGGGGAACACCCCGACGCGCCGGTAGGCCCGGGCGATGCGGGTGAAGTCGCCGTCGATCATGCAGGTGTAGAGGATGTCCTTGACTACCTCGCGGTACTCCGGCGACAGCTCGCCCATGATCCCGAAGTCGAGGAACGCGGCCCGGCCGTCGGGCATGAACCAGATGTTCCCGGCGTGCATGTCGCCGTGGAAGGGCCCGTGGACGCAGACCGCCTCGATCCACGCCTTGGCCCCCCACCGCAGCATGAGCTCGCCGTCGATGCCCTGCCGGGCCATCTCCTCGAACTCGTCGAGGGGCGTGCCGGTCATGCGCTCCATGCAGATGACGCGGGGCCCGCAGTGCGACCAGTACACCTCGGGCGCGGTGATCTGGGCGTTGTCGCCGAAGGCCCACAGCCGCTCGCGGAACTCGGCTTGGCGGGTGGCCTCGAGCGGGGGCACCAGCTCCTGGAAGTTCACCTTGGCCGTGTCCTCGATGATGCCGACCGGGTCGGCCGAGCGCAGCCAGTCCCACCGCTCGGCGAGCTTCGCGATCCGCCAGAGGATGCGCAGGTCGGCCGTGAACAGGTCCCGGATGCCGGGGCGCTGGAGCTTGACGACGGCGGCCCGGCCGTCGGGGAGGGTGCAGGCGTGGACCTGGCCGATCGACGCGGCCGACAGCGGCTTGTCCTCGAAGTGCAGGAAGACCTCCTCGGGTGGCCGACCGAGGTCCTCGGTGATGATGCGGCGGGCCGTGGCCGAGTCGAAGGGCGGGACCTCGTCGAGGGTGCGCTGGCAGGCGTCGGCCAGGGGCTCGGGGAAGATGCCGGGCGACGACGCGATGATCTGGCCGAGCTTGACGAAGGCCGGCCCGAGGCGCTCGAACGCGTCGACGGCACCGGTGCAGGCCGTCTCCCACCAGCCGGGCTGGTCGGGGCGACGCAGGACCACGGCGACCCGGCGGCGCAGCAGGGCGACCACCACGCAGGAGACGAGGGTCCAGCTGATGACCAGGTAGCGGCGGACCTCGGTGAACCCGAACCGGTCGAGGGGCGGGTGGTCGACCACGAGGTCCTCGGGCGGGACGCCGTCGGCGTAGGGCCCGCGGAAGTCCTCCACGACCCGGGCCGCCGGGGCGTGGTCGGGGATGGCGCGCCGGCCCTGGAAGTGCAGGTCGGTGCGGGGGTCGCCCTGGTCGACCATGCCGACGACGACGCCGCCGGACACGACGGGCAGGTGGCGCACGCCGTGGCGGCCCATCAGCTCCCGGGCCTCGATCGGGTCGACGCCGGGGGCGACGGTGGGCGGGTCGGTGCGCATGCGGTCCCGCACCGGCTCGGTGGAGGGGTCGGCGCCGTCGACGATCACCGCGACGAGGTCCCGCTCGGTGAGCAGGCCGACGAGGGCGCCGGCGCCGTCGAGGACGGCCAGGGCGGACGCGCTGCGGCGGCGCAGCTCGGCGGCTGCCTCGGCGACGGTGGCGTCGACGCCGATCGTCGCCGGTCCGGCGTCGGGGTCGCTCGTGGCCGTCCCGGTCGTGGTCATGCCTGGCACGCCTCCTGGTCGCTGCACCCCGGGCCGCCCGCCCGGGTGGCCCCGATCCTTGCGCCCCGGGACGCGCCCGGGCCACTCCCGCGCTCCGTAGCCTGCGCACGTGACCCTTCCCGTCCCGAGTCCCGACGAGGAGCCCCGGGGCACGGCCGGCCTCGTCGCCGACGTCGTCGCCGTGCTCGTCGTCGCGGCGGAGCGGGCCCGGACGCTGGGGGTCGAGGGCATCGGCCTGCTCGGCGACGGTGCCGACGCCGCCGTGTCCGCCCTGGTCGGGGCCCGGGTCCAGCGGGCCGTCGACGTGACGCGCCCCGTCGCCCCGGCCACCGACCTGGCCCGTGCGCTCGAGCCGCCCAGCGGGGCGGCGACGGTGGCCGCGCAGGTCGGGCGGGTCTCCTCCCGGCTGGCCCGACGCTCGCGCCTGGCGAGGGCCGTGACCGGACGCACCCCGGCGGGCCTCGCGCTGCGTCTCGGCCCGGCCGTGGTCGACACCGTGCGCGGCGGCGTGCGGGCCGTCGACGCCGTGGCGGCCACGGTCGCGGCCCGGGCCCGGGCCGCGGGTGTGGAGCCCGACCCGGACCGGGTCCGGACCGTGGTCGTGCAGGCCCTGGTCGGCGACCCCGTCGACCCCGACGCCTCCGCCGACCACGCACGGCTCGCGCTCGCCTGGCTGGCCCGCGTCGGCGCCGACGTCGCTCCGCTCGGCCTCGGTGGCGTCGCCCGACGCCTCGGCGGCCAGGGCCCCGCCGCGGCCGACGTCGTCGCCGCACTCGACGACCTCGACCCCCACCGGGTGGGCCGGGGGTGAGCGCCGAGGTCGGCCGCGCCCGGCTCACCAAGCCGGACAAGGTGCTCGTGCCCGCCGCCGCGGCCGACGGCGTCGACCACCCGGCCGTCACCAAGGCCGACCTGTTCGCCTACGCCGAGCGGATCGCCGAGCGGATGGTCCCGCGCATCGCCGACCGCCCGGCCGTCCTGCAGCGCTTCCCCGACGGCACCGACGGTGACGGCTGGTACCAGAAGCACACGCCGGCGCACTTCCCGGACTGGGTCCGCACCGTCGAGGTGCCGTCCCGGAACGGGACCGTCCGGCACCCGGTCGTCGACTCGGCCGAGGCCCTGGCCTACGTGGTCAACCAGGGCACGGTGTCGGTCCACGTGCTGGGCGGCACCGTGCACGACCCGGGCGTGCCCTGCGAGGTGCTCGTCGACCTCGACCCCGACGACGCCCCGGGCGCCGACCCGACGGCCCAGGTCGTGGCGGCGACGCGCGCCGTGCGCGAGCTGCTCGACGACGCCGGCGTCCCCGGGTTCGTCAAGACGACGGGGAGCCGCGGCGTCCACGTCCACGTCCCCCTCGTCGGCGACGCCGGCTTCGACGCCGTCGGCGCACTGGCCCGGGCCGTGGCCGACGAGCTGGTCCGGCGCCACCCCGACGAGCTGACCACCGAGTTCGCGAAGGCCGACCGGGGCGGACGGCTCTTCGTCGACGTGCTCCGGAACGCCCCGGCCCAGCACGCCGTGGCGCCCTACACGCTGCGCCCCCTTCCGGGCGCGCCCGTGGCCGTGCCGCTGCGCTGGGACGAGGTCGACGGCTCCTGGCACCCGCGTGCCACGACGCTGGCGTCGCTGTTCCGCCGCCTCGGCGCCCAGGCCAGCGATCCGTGGGACGGCTTCGACGAGGCCCGGCTGCCCGCGGCCGAGGTGGTCCGGCGCCTGCGGGCGCTCCCGGGCTTCGCCGGCTGAACCCGGGCCGGGTCAGCCGCTCGCGGCCCGGTACGCGTCCACGATCGGGGCGAGCTGGTCGGGCGTCGCACCGTGGAGGATGACGGCGTCGCAGCCCAGCGCGAGCTGGCCGCGGACCGCGGCGGCGCACCGCTCGGGGCTGCCGGTGGCCGAGGGCGCCAGCCACTCCTCGGGCAGCAGCGTGGCGATGTGCTCGAGCTGGTCGGTGGTGGCCACGGCGTCGATGGCACCGCCGATGCCGGCGACGAGCGGGTCGGCGCGGAACGCCTCCAGGACGGCCGGGTCCCACCCGTTGGTGCGGACCATCAGGTCGCCGTAGCCCTGCAGGTACGTGGCGAGCCGGCCGACGGACTTCTTCAGCCGCAGCGGCTCGGGGAGGTGGTCGCCGATGGTCGCGAAGCACGACCACACCACGACGTCGTCGGGGTCCCGCCCGGCGCGCTCGGCCGCGTCCTTGACGGTGCGCACGGCCCGCTCGGTGGTCTCGTCCGTGAAGTAGGTGTGCAGCACGACCTCGTCGAAGGCGCGACCGGCCAGCTCGAGGCTGTTGGGGCCGAAGGCGACGAGGCCGAGTGGCAGGTGCTCGTCCAGGGTGGCGTCGAGGTGGAGCACCGGCCACGACCCGGCCGGTCCGTCGTGGCCGACGATCACCTCGCCGCGGAACAGGCGACGCAGCAGGCCGGCCACGTCCTCCATCTGGGCGGTCGTGATCCGGGGGATGCCGAAGGCGTCCTGCATCGCGGGGATGCCGCGGCCGATCCCGAGCACGAAGCGGCCGCCGGTCAGCGACTGCATGGTGCGGGCCATGCCGGCGGTGACCATGAGGTGCCGGGTGTTGTGGTTGGTGGTCGCGGTCTGGATCCGGATCCGCTCCGTGACGGCGCCCGCCGCCCCGCACAGGACGCCCGCCTCCTTGAGGTTGTAGCGCTCGGAGACGAACGCCGTCCCCAACCCCATGGCCTCCGCGGTGCGGACCTCGTCCACCAGGTCCCGCGACGACTCCGGCTGCCCGGCGAGCGCGTAGAAGCCGAGCTCGGGATGCGCGGTCCGGTCGGTTCCGGTGTCGGTGTCGGCGTCGGTCACGGCTCCCCCTCGTCGGCCCGGGTCGCGGGGCCTTCGCCCCCCGGCGAGGGGCCACCGTAGATTCCGACGACGTGGCGCGCGAGCAGGACACCGAGCGCCCCGCGGACGACGGGGACGACGTGGGCCGGGACTGGCCCGCCGCGCTGCGCGCCCGCCTCGACCGGCTCCGCGACGTGTCCGAGGACGCGACGGTCGCGCCGCGGGCCACGCTCCGCTTCGCCGTCTACGCAGGCGTCGGCCTGGTCACCGGCGTGCTCGTGGCCGGCTTCGAGTGGCTCGCCATCGAGGTGGTCCTCCACGAGCTGCTCGAGGCCCCGCTGTGGGCGCAGGCCGTGGCCCCGGGCGTCGGCCTGGTCGTCGCCCACCTGGTCGTGCGGGGCCGGACGTCGACGGCGACGTCGGACGAGTACATCCGCGTGTTCCACTCCGGGGCCGACCTCCCGACCCGGCAGGTGCTCCCCAAGCTCGTGGCCTCGGTCGCCACGCTCGGCTCCGGTGGCGCCCTCGGCGCCGAGGGCCCGTCGGTCTACGCCGGGGCCACGGTCGGCCAGCGCATGGGCGTCCGCCTCCACCGGGTCCTCGGCGCGCGCGGCGACCGGGTCCTGACCGCGGCGGGCGCCGCCGCCGGCGTCGCCGCCATCTTCCAGGCACCGGCGACCGGGGTGCTGTTCGCGCTCGAGACGCCCTTCCAGCGCGACGTGGCCCGCCGGGCCCTCATCCCGACCCTGGTCGCCGCCGCGACCAGCTACCTCGTGTTCACGACGATCTTCGGCGTCTCGTCGTACCTCCCGGTCCCCCGGGGCGAGGTCCGGCTGCGCGACGAGGTGATCGGCGCCGTCGTGCTCGGCGTCCTCGCCGGCGGCACCGCCCGCGTCCTCGCGCTCGGCTGGCAGCGGGCCAAGCACCTGTCCGACGACGTGGGGCCGTGGCCCCGCATCGCCCTCGGCGCCGCGGTCGGCGCCCTGACGCTGATCGCGGCCCGGGGCGTGGCCGGCACCAGCTTCACGCTCGGCCCGGGCACCGAGCTGGTCGCCGAGCTGGCCGTCGACGCCGAGATCGGCCTGTGGGCGGTGGCCGCGGCGTTCGCGCTGCGCGCCCTGGCCACGGCCGGCTCCCTCGGCGCCGGCGGCGTGGGCGGCGTGTTCATCCCCCTCGTCGTGCAGGGCCTCCTGCTCGGCCGTCTGGTCGACGCCCTCTTCGTCGACGCCGCGCCCGGCCTGTACCCGGTGATCGGCCTGGCCGCCGTGCTCGGCGCCGGCTACCGGACGCCGCTCGCCGCCGTCATGTTCGTGGCCGAGACCACGGGGCAGGCCCAGTTCGTGATCCCCGCCCTCATCGCCACGGCGGTGTCCCAGGCCGTCATGGGCGAGGCGACCGTGGCGTCGCACCAGGTGTCCGAGCGCGAGGGGATCCTCGAGCGCCGCCTCCGCCTGCCGGTGCGCCAGGTGCTCGTCGACGTGCCGCTGGTCCAGGCCGACACGCCCATCACCGACGTGATCGACGCCTACGGCTCCCAGCCGCCGGCCCAGGCCCTCCCCGTGGTGGCCGACGGCCGCTACGTCGGGCTGCTCGTGCTGCGCGACCTGGCTGCGGTGATGTTCGAGCAGGGCCTCGACGCCACCGCCGCCGACGCCGCCCAGGACCTGCCGGCCGTGCGGGTCGACGTGCCCGCGGTGGAGGCGGCCCGGCTGATGGGCGAGCTCGACTCGGCCATCGTGGCCGTGGTCGACGGCGACGGCCGGGCCATGGGCGTGGTCACCGCCCTGACCATGACCGGCGTGCTCGACTACGACCCGGACGACGCCTGACCGGACGTGTCCCGCAGGGGCCACGGTCCGGCCCGTGCGTCCGCGGCACGTCGCCCCGGCGCGCCGTAGGGTCCCGTCCATGACGTCGCTCAAGCTCGGACTGTCCCTCGGGTACTGGGGTCGGGGCCCGGACCCCGACGCGCTCCGCAACGTGCTGGCCGCCGAGGAGATGGGCTTCGACTCGGTGTGGACCGCCGAGGCGTGGGGCTCGGATGCGCTCACGCCGCTGGCCTGGTACGGCTCGCACACCACGACCATCAAGCTCGGCCAGGCGATCACCCAGATGTCGGCCCGGACCCCGGCGGCCACCGCCATGGCCATGCAGACCCTCCAGCACCTGTCCGACGGCCGGGTCATCTGCGGGCTCGGCGTGTCGGGCCCCCAGGTGGTCGAGGGCTGGTACGGCCAGCCCTTCGCCAAGCCCCTGGCCCGGACCCGCGAGTACGTCGGGATCCTGAAGGACATCTGGGCCCGCGAGGAGCACGTCACGAGCGACGGCCCCCACTACACCCTCCCCTACCCGGCCGACGCCCCTGGCTCGGTGGGCAAGGGCAAGCCGCTCCGCTCGATCACCCACCCGCACCCGACCCCGATCCCGGTGTACCTGGCTGCCGAGGGCCCGAAGAACCTGGCCCTGGCCGGGGAGATGGCCGACGGCTGGCTGCCGCTGTGGATGAGCCCGGACGAGTCGTCCTGGTACGAGTCCCAGATCCGGGTCGGCATGGACCGGGTCCCGGGCAAGGGCTTCGACGACTTCGGCGTGGCCGCCATCGTGCCCACGCTCGTGCTCGACGACCTCGACACCGCGGTCGACCTGATGCGCCCGCAGCTCGCGCTGTACATCGGCGGCATGGGGGCGAAGGGCGAGAACTACCACTACGACGTGTTCGCCCGCATGAACGAGGGCCGCTACGAGGGCACCTGCGAGAAGATCCAGGACCTGTACCTGTCCGGCCACAAGCAGGAGGCGATCGCCACCGTCCCGACCGAGATGGTCGACGACATCTGCCTCGTCGGCCCGCCCGACCGGGTCCGCGACCGCGCCCAGCGCTGGGAGGACTCGATCGTGGACACGATCCTCATCGGCGGTCCGTGGGAGGCCGTCCAGACCGCCGGGGCGACGCTGCTCGGCTGAGCGCCACCGCAGCCGCCTCCGCACGCGAGAGGGCCCGGGCCGTGCGGCCCGGGCCCTCGTCGTTCGCCAGGTGGTGGTCACCCCGGACGGGGCGACGTGCAGGCGGCGGTCAGGTGGTCAGGAGGTGACGCAGGCGACGTCGATCCACTTGGTCCCGACGTCGTTGCTCTTCACCCGCATCTCGACCTCCACGTAGGGGCCGTGACCCTGGAGGGCGCCGTCGGCGTAGACGTTGTGCACCTCGCAGCCGGGCTGGCTCTCGATCACGAAGGTGTGCACGCCGGTCTCGGGGGCCTCGAAGTGGGCCTCGTGGTACACGTCGAGCTCGGGAGCGAAGTAGCTGAACTTGCGGTTCTGCGCGCCGTGGGTGTCGATGGCGTCGGCGTACAGGCCGTCGATGAACTCCTCACCCGGGTCCTTCACGCCGTCGTCGTCGTCATCGGGGAAGAACCGGACGTCGATCTCGAAGTGGGGCGGGGTCCGGGGTGCGTCGACGCGGACCTTGAAGTTGTCGGTCTTGGAGTCCCGACCCTCGAAGCCGTGCAGGTTGCCGGCGCGGGAGCCGCAGTCGACCTCGCCGAGCGGGTCGGCGGAGCCGAGGGCGCCGCAGTTGTCGAGGAAGTCGGCGAGGGGCTCGACCCACACCTTGTACACGCCGCCGTTGTTGGGCGTGTCGAGGTACGGCATGAGCTGCACCGTCGTCGCACCCCAGTCGGCGTCGAGGCCGGTCACGTGGGCGCACGCGCCCGAGGGGGCCACGGAGGTGATGACGCCACCGGAGGTCTCGAAGAGGCGGCAGCCGGCCGGGTCGGTCGACAGCAGCGACTTGCCGGAGGGGTCGGTCACCTGGAACACGTAGGTGTCGTCGGGGAGGCCGGCGGCGTCGATGGGCGCCTGGATGCCGGGACCGCCGTCGAGGTACACGTCCTCCTTGGCGTCGTAGATGTTGAAGTTCACCTCCGACCCGTCGGGCAGGGTGGTGAAGATCGCACCGGACAGCGGGTTGGCGCCCGCCGTGGCGACGAGGGGCAGGGTGGCGGCCAGCGCGACGAGCGCGGCGAGCAGGATCTTGGGTCTCATGGGCACCTCTGGGATGGGTGGTGGCTGGTGGCTGGAGCCCGTCGCCGACGGGCCGATTCGGAACGTACGCCCGTTTCGTCCCGTTGGACAGCAGGGATGCGCTCGCGGGGTGCGGCGCACCGGGATTTCCGGCGCGTCCGCCACGGTCCGCCGCCACCCGCTCGCACCCTGCGACGACGGCCACGTGTCGTGCCCGCGGGGCTCGAGTCGCCCACGGACCGTGGTGCAGCGCGGGCGCGGCCCCGGCGCGTGCCTACCGTCGTCCGACGTGGAGCTGATCGGGACCGGCTTCGGCCGCACGGGGACGCTGTCGACCAAGCACGCCCTGGAGCGGCTCGGGTTCGGGCCGTGCCACCACATGCTGGAGGCCATGGCCCACCCCGGGCAGTTCCGGCACCTCGAGGCGCACGTGCGCGGCGAGCCGGTGGACTGGGGCGCCGCGTTCGCCGGCTACCGGAGCCAGGTGGACTTCCCCGGCGCCTGCGTGTGGCGCGAGCTGCTCGAGGCCTTCCCGGAGGCCAAGGTGCTGCACACGGTGCGGGATCCCGGGCGGTGGTGGGACAGCACCCGGGCGACGATCTGGGAGGCGCGCACCGCGGTGGCGCCGTGGGTCCGTCGACTGGTGCCGGCCGTCGACCGGGCCTTCGCGGTGAACGAGGCGCTGATCTGGGAGGGCCTGTTCGACGGGCGCTTCCTCGACCGGGACCACGCCCTCGCCGTGTTCGAGGCGCGCACGGCCGAGGTGGTGGCGACGGTGCCGGCCGACCGCCTGCTCGTGTTCGAGGTGGCCGACGGGTGGGAGCCGCTGTGCGCGTTCCTCGACGTGCCCGTCCCGGACGAGCCGTTCCCCCACGTGAACGACGCGGCTGCCATGGGCGCACGGGTGCGGGCGGCGCGCGTCGCCACGCACGGGGCGCCGTGGGCGGTCGGTGCGGTGGCCGCCGGGGTCGCGGCGCGCCGGGCACGACGGCGGGCGGGCGGTCGGGGCGGCCGCTAGTCCGTCGTCGGTGCCGGACGGAACCGGTGGGCGACGGCGCCGCTCGCGAACGCCTTCGTGCCGATCGGCTCGAGCTGGAGGCGGGGGAGCCCGGCCAGCAGGTACGGGCCGTGCCCGGCGACGACGGGGTGGACGACGAGCTCGTACTCGTCGATGAGGCCGATCTCGGCCAGGGCGCGCGGCAGGGTGACGCCGCCCACGTGCAGGCCGTCGCCGGGTCGGGCCTTCAGGGCCCGGACCGCATCGCCGAGGTCGCCGCGGACCAGCTCGGCGTTCCAGTCGACCGACGTGAGCGTCGAGGACACGACGTGCTTCGGCGCTGCGTCGATGACCTCTGCGAAGGGGACCATCCAGTCGTCCATCCAACCGGGGAACACCCCGTCGTCGCCGCGCCGCCAGGCCTCCTCCATCATCTCGTAGGTGGTGCGCCCGAACAGGAGGGCGTCGGCCGCGACGAGGGCCTCGGCGAAGTGGCGGTGGAGCTCCTCGTCGGGCGTGACGGCCTCGTGGTGGCAGGAGCCGTCGAAGGTCACGTTGATGGAGTAGCGGAGCGGGCGCACGGAGGCCTCCGGGTGGGTGCGGGGACGTCGGACTCCCCGTGCTGACGGGCCGGGGCGACCATCCTCATCGGTCGGCGAGGTGGGTGTCCTCCGGGGTCATCGCGCGTCGCAGACGCGGGGAGGCGTGAACGGTCCGGGCCAGGCCGTGCCGCACGCCCGCCCGATCCGCGGCGCTGCGGTTGCCGCTGAGCTTGCGCTTGGCCTCGATCCGCTCGATGGCGATCGACACGCCCACGACCGCCGCGAGCTGGCGGTCGACGAAGTCGACGGGGGCGGACGCGGGCGCGCCGCTGCGTCCGCTCGTCGAGCGGACGGGTTCAGACGGCGTCCTGGTGGCGGGGCGGATCGCCCGGTGGGACCGCCGGCTGCTGCACGCCGGCCGTCGGTCGTCGCCACTCGCGTCCCGTCGGGTCGATCGCGACCCATCCGGCGGCGTCGTGCTCCAGCGCCCACCCGCCCTGGTGGAGGAGGCGGTGGTGGTGACGGCAGAGCAGGCAGCCGTTGCCGACCACGCTCGGACCTCCCCTGGCCCGCTCGCGCCGGTGGTGGGTGTCGCAGAAGCGGGGCGGTCGCCCGCAGCCGGGGAAGACGCAGCCCCGGTCCCGGGCGGCGATGGCCTCCCGTTGCCGCCTGGTGAAGCGGGGAGCGGCCGGACGGGCGTCGAGCACCCGATCAGGGCCGTCGAAGAGGACGGGGACGAGCTCGCCGTCGCACGCGAGCTGCTCGGCGGCGCGTCGGGCGATCGACCACCGCTCGCTCCGGAGCACGAGGCCGTCGGGGTCGGCCAGGGCCTCGTCGAGGTCGTCGGTCCGACCCTCACCGTCGAA
>CAZCEZ010000004.1:40827-91020 GCA_964497795.1 uncultured Acidimicrobiaceae bacterium
CCGCCGGTGGATGCCCGGCAGTCGCTGCGCGACGCATCGGTAGGGTCGCCTCCATGCGCTGTCGCATCCTGATCGTCCAGCACGGCGAGAAGGAGCGGCAGCCGGGTGATCCCGGACTGACGGCGAGCGGTCTCGAGCAGGCGGAGCGCACGGCTGGCTGGATCGTCGAGACCCACCGCGTGTCCCGCGTCGTCTCCAGTCCGATGCGCCGCGCGGTCGAGACCGCGGCTCCGATCGCGCTGGCGGCCGGACGACGGCTCACGACGGACGATCGTCTGCGCGAGCGCATGAACTGGGACGACGGTGCAGCGATGTCGCTCGAGGAGTTCCTGGCCGAGTGGCACCGAGCCTCGTCGGATCGATCGTTCGTGCCTCGCTCCGGCGACTCGTCGGAGCGAGCGGCAGCGCGGTTCCTGGCGGCCCTGCGTCAGCTCGCGGTCGAGGCGGACGACGGGGACGTCGTCGCCGTCGTGGCTCACGGCGGCGTGACCGTCGACTCGCTCCGAACCGTGCTCGGAGACGAGGCCGTCCGAGGTGAGCAGCCCGACCTGATCCCCGACGGCGTTCCCTGCTGTGCCGTGACCGAGCTCGTGTGGGACGGCGCCGGTTGGGACGTTCGGTGGCCCTCGACCGTCCACCTCACGGACCTGTCGGAGCACCGACCGGCGTAGCCAACGGCAGACCGAAGCGACGACGTGTCCTCCGTGGTGAGCGGCCACCCTCCCCGTACGGGGCTACCTGGTGGGTTCGAGCCCGGCGGCCTCGTAGGTTCCGGCTGTGGATCTCAGCCTGTGGCCCGCCGAGCGGCGCTCGTGGAACGACGTCGTCGACCTCGCAGCGATCGCGGAAGTCGGCGGGTGGTTCGGCATCTGGTTCGCCGACCACCTCATGCCCGACAGCGGTTCCGAGGTCGGCTCCGACGGCGACTGCCTCGACGCTTGGGTCCTGCTGCCCGCAGTCGCCGCCACGACCGAGCGACTCCGCATCGGGTCCCTCGTCTCTCCCGTCACCTACCGACACCCGGCCACGCTCGCGAGCGCAGCCGCGACCCTGCAGCAGGTGAGCCGGGGTCGCTTCGTCCTCGGTGTCGGCGCCGGCTGGCAGAGGAACGAGCACACGCTCTACGGCTTCGAGATGGGCAGCCGACGAGAGCGATCCGACCGGCTCGAGGAGGCGTGCCTCGTGCTGCGCTCGCTCCTCGATGACACCCGACCGCACGTCGCCGGCGACTTCTACCGCGTCGAAGGGCCGCCACGTCGTCCGGCACCGACGGTCCGCGTGCCGCTGCTCGTGGGGGGCAAGGGCGAGCGACGCACGCTCCGCACCGTCGCACGTCACGCAGACGAGTGGAACGGTTGGTGCGACGCCGAGCTCGCCACGCACAAGCTCGCCGCGCTCTCCCGCCACTGCGACGTCCTCGACCGTGATCCCTCCACGATCCGCTCATCGGTGAACACGTACCTCGCACTGCACGACGACCCGCAGCACAGGGCCGACCTCGCGGCCGCCGCCGGGGGTCGTCCTGTGCTCGCCGGCACCTCGGAGCAGGTCGTCGAGCAGATCGCCGAGCTCGCTGCCGCGGGCATCGACGAGGTGATCGTGGTGGACTGGAACCTCGACGACCCGGTCGAACGAGCAGAGACGCTCGACCGGTTCACCCGGGACGTCCTGCCGACGGTGTCGCCCGGGACGTAGGCGCCGGTGGCTCGCATCCCCGGTCGGGCGTGCACCTCGGGACCGTCGAGCTCCCAGAGGGCCCGAGCCACCTGGGATCGCCGCGAGGGGGAGTGCGGCGATCAGCCAGACAGGCGGTCCATCGTCGGCGCCAACCTGGTCGCGATGCGCTCGGCGATCTCGTTCATCCGAGCCTCCGGCACCGCGTCGTCGTCATCGACGCCGAGGCACTCGAAGATGCGGGGACCGCGCAGGTGGTCCGGGAGGTCACGGAGCCGTGGGATGACGTGGACGTGGACGTGTGGGTGTTGCGGGTGCTCGGCGAACTGGACGACGTAGGTCTTGTCGCAGCCGACCGCCGACTGCACCGCTGCGGAGACGTCTCGCACCAGGACGCCGAGCTCGTTCGCCTCGTCCTCGGTCAGGTCGGCGACGGAGGTGATGTGCCTGCGGACGACGAGCACGAGCCAGCCGTCCAGCGAGGTGCCGAACGCGTGCGCGACGTCCCAGTGCTGCGTGCGAGCGATGCGATCCCACGGTGGCGCCTCGTCCCGACCCCGTCGGGACACGAGCTCGCAGGTCAGGCACGACACGTCGGGAGTGAACCACGCGCCGACTGCGAACATCGTCGACCGACCTCGCGTGGTCGCAGAGGACATCACGCCCTCGCCCGGCGGGGCCGATGGACCGTCGTCCGTCCGAGCAGCGGTCCTGGACGAGGTCGTCTGGACCAGACTGCCGACGGCCGATGCCGGCGTCACGCTGTGGTCGCTCGGCAACCGCCCCCCCGCTCAGCCCAGCCCGGCCAGCGCCCGTCCCGCGGCGTGGTGGCCGCACATGCCGTGGACGCCGCCGCCGGGGGGCGTGGCCGCCGAGCACAGGTACCAGCCCGGCGCGAGGGTGTAGGGGTCGCTCGACAACCTCGGCCGGGCCACGAGCTGGCGGACCGTGTTCGCGCCGGTGGCGATGTCGCCGCCGACGTAGGAGGGGTTGTAGGCCTCGAGCTCGACCGGGCCGGTCACGTGGCGGGCCAGGATGCGGTCGCGGGTGCCGGGGGCGAAGCGCTCGAGCTGGTCGAGCACGGCGTCGGTGGCGTCACCGGTGAAGCCGTGGGGCACGTGGGCGTAGGCCCAGACCGGCACGGCCCCGTCGGTCCGGTCGCCGACCCGGGTGGGGTCGGCCACGTGCTGCTGGGCGACGAGCACGAAGGGTCGCTCCGGCATCCGACCGGCGGCCGCCGCGGACTCGGCGGCGGCGAGCTCGGCGACGGTGCCGCCCACGTGGACCGTGCCGGCCCTGCGGGCGGCCGGCGACGTCCACGGGACGCCGCCCTCGACGGCGAGGTCGACCTTGAACGCACCGGGCCCGTGCCGGAAGCGCTCGAGCGAGCGCCGCACGCCGGGCGACAGGCGGGGGCCGGCGATGGCGAGCGCGTCGCGGGGTGCGACGTCGAGCAGCACGGCCCTCGCCGGGGGCAGCTGGGCGGCGTCGGTGACCCGCACGCCGCACTCGACCCGCCCGCCGAGCGACCCCAGCAGCGACACGAGCGCATCGACGATCGCCTGGCTCCCGCCCTCGGCGACCGGCCAGCCGTGGGCGTGCCCCGCGGCGGTGAGCAGCAGGCCGATGGCCGAGGTGAGCGGCGCGGACAGCGGGCGGATCGAGTGGGCGGCGGAGCCGGCGAGGAGGGCGCCGGCCTCCTCGGTGGCGAAGGCCCGGGCCAGCGCCGTGGCGGGCAGCGCGGCGAGGGCACCGAACCGGGCCAGGCGCAGCGGGTGGCGGGGCACCCCGACGACGGGGCCGAGCACGTCCCGGGCCAGGGGGTCGAAGCCGGCGACGAGGCGGTCGAGCACCTGGGTCCAACGGCGGGCGTCGGGGCCGAGGGCCGCCGCGGTCTCGTCGATGCTGCGCCACAGCACCCCGGCCCGACCGTCGCCGTGGACGTCGCGGCCGTCGAGGGGGTGGGCCAGCTGCACCTCGGGCCAGCGCCACACGAGGCCGTGGTCCTCGAGGGGCAGGGCCGACAGCGCCGGCGAGGCGACGCCGAAGGGGTGGACGGCGGCGCACACGTCGTGGACGAGGCCGGGCAGGGTCAGCTCGGCCGACCGCGAGCCGCCGCCGGGGCGGTCGTGGGCCTCGAGCACGAGGACGGACCGACCGGCGAGCGCGATCCGGACCGCGGCCACCAGGCCGTTGGGGCCGGAGCCGACGACGACGGCGTCGTACCCGTCCGGTGCTCGCCGCCCGCCCACGTCAGGCCCCGACGTGCTCGTGGGCGCGGAGGCGGATCACCACCGACTTGGACGTCGGCGTGTTCGACGTGTCGGCCACCGAGTCGAGCGGCACCAGCACGTTCGCCTCGGGGAAGTAGGCGGCCGCCGTGCGGCGGGCCACCGGGTACGCGACGACCCGGAAGTGGGGCGCGACCCGGTCGGGCTCGTCTCGCCACTCCCCCACCAGGTCGACCACGTCGCCGTCGGCGAAGCCGAGCTCGGCCAGGTCGTCGGGGTGGGCGAACACGACGCGGCGCCCGTCGCGGATGCCGCGGTAGCGGTCGTCGAGGCCGTAGATCGTGGTGTTGTACTGGTCGTGGCTGCGCACGGTCTGGAGCAGCAGCCGACCCTCGGGGATGACGAGCGGCTCGAACCCGTTCACGGTCAGCCCGGCGCGCCCCGACGGCGTGGCGAAGGTGCGGCTGTCCCGTGGCGGGTGGGGCAGGGCGAAGCGCCCGCCGCCGTCGATGCGGGCCTCGAAGTCGTCGAAGCCGGGGACGACGCGCTCGATGCGCTCCCGGATCCGGGCGTAGTCGGTGGGGAACGACGCCCACGGCACCACGTGGTCGGGGCCGAGCGCGGCCCGGGCGATGCCGCACACGATGGCGACCTCGGAGCGCAGGTGGGGGGAGGCGGGCTCGACCGAGCCCTGGGTGGCGTGGACCTCGCTCATCGAGTCCTCGACGGTGACCCGCTGCACGAGCCCACCGGTCCGGTCGATCTCGGTCCGACCGAGGCAGGGCAGGATCAGCGCCTCCCGGCCGCACAGGGCGTGGCTGCGGTTGAGCTTGGTCGACACCTGCACCGTCAGGCCGACCTGCGACAGGGCGGCGGCGGTGCGCTCGGTGTCGGGAGCGGCGGCGACGAGGTTGCCGCCCATGGCGCACAGCACGTCGACCTCGCCCCGCTCGGCGGCACGGATCGCCTCCACGGTGTCGAGTCCGTGCTCCCGGGGGCTGGTGATGCCGAACTCGGCGTCGACGGCGTCGAGGAAGGCGTCGGTCGGCCGCTCCCAGATGCCCATCGTGCGGTCGCCCTGGACGTTGGAGTGGCCCCGCACCGGGCAGACGCCCGCCCCGGGGATGCCGATGGCGCCCCGCAGCAGCAGGGTGTTCACCAGCTCGCGGATGGTCGGCACCGAGGCCTTGTGCTGGGTGAGGCCCATCGCCCAGCACGCGATGATCCGGGTGCTGCCGGCGAGGAGGTCGGCGAGGAGGGTGACGTCGTCCTCGGTCAGCCCGCAGGCCTCGATGCGGGCGGCGCGCGCGGCGGGGTCGGCGTGCAGGGCCCGGAGGGACGCGGCGAGCTCGTCGAAGCCCTCGCAGGAGGCGGCGACGAAGTCGTGGTCGACGGCGTCGCGGGCGACGAGCTCCGCGTTGACGAGCTGGAGCAGGGCGAGGTCGCCCCCGACCCGCACCGCCAGGTGGTGGTCGGCCAGCGGCGTCGAGCGCCCGGCGAGGCCCCGGACGCGCTGGGGGTTCCGGAAGCCGAGCAGGCCGGCCTCGGGCAGCGGGTTGATCGCCACGATCGTGGCGCCGCGCTCCTTGGCCCGCTCGAGGCTGGTGAGCATGCGGGGGTGGTTGGTGCCCGGGTTCTGTCCGAGCACCAGGATCACCTCGGCGGCGTCGAAGTCGGCGAGGCGCACCGAGCCCTTGCCGATGCCGATGGTCTGCCCGAGCGCCGAGCCGGAGGACTCGTGGCACATGTTCGAGCAGTCGGGGAGGTTGTTGGTGCCGAGGGACCGGGCGAGCAGGCCCCACAGGAACGCGGCCTCGTTCGACGTGCGCCCCGAGGTGTAGAGGACGGCCCGGTCGGGGTCCGTGGCCCGGAGGTGGCGCCCGACGATCCCGAAGGCCTCGTCCCAGGTGACGGGCCGGTAGGTGTCGTCGCCCTCGGCCTTGTGGACCGGCTGGGTGATGCGACCCTGCTGGCCGAGCCAGTGGTCGGACCGGGCGGCGAGGTCGGTGACGGGGTGCGCAGCGAGGAAGGCGGGGTCGACCCGGGCCCGGGTCGCCTCCTCGGCGACCGCCTTGGCCCCGTTCTCGCAGAACTCGGCGACCGAGGCGTCCTCGGGGTCGGGCCAGGCGCACCCCGGGCAGTCGTAGCCCTGCGGCTGGTTCAGGTCGCGCAGCAGGCGGACGCCCCGGCGGACACCGACCTGGCGCAGCACCGGCTCGAGGCCGTGGCGCACGCCGGCCAGGCCGGCAGCCGAGGTCGACGGCTCGCCGACCCGGAGGTCGGCGTCCTCGTCCACCCAGGGCACGTCCGTCATGGCCCCTGTCTACCGCCGGGGGACGGGCCCCCGGCGGGCGTGCTCACACCACGGCGCGGCGCTTGGCCCCGGCGGCGATGACGCGCTGGACGACGCCGGCCGGCAGCCGGGAGAAGGCGTCGATGACCTTGGCGTCGGGACCGATGAGGGCCCGGCGACGGTTGCGCTCGACGGCCTTGAGGATCTGGCGGGCCGCCTTCTCCGGGGTGGTGATGAAGGCCTTCTCGAAGTCGGCGGCGGCCTGGTCGGCCGCACCCTCGGTCACCTCGGCGATGGAGGCGTCCATGCGGGCGTTCTTCGCGATGTTGGTCTTGATGCCACCGGGGTGGATCGTGGTGGCCGACACCGGCGAGCCGGCGATGTCGAGCTCCATGCGCAGGGCGTCGGTGAAGCCCCGGACCGCGAACTTGGCGGCGTTGTAGGCCGACTGGGTCGGGATCGACACCAGGCCGAACACCGAGGAGATGTTGACCACGTGGCCGTCGCCGGCCGCCTCGAGGTGGGGCAGGAACGCCTGGGTGCCGTGGACCACGCCCGAGAAGTTGATGTCCATCAACCAGGTGAGGTCCTCCCACGACATCGACGACACCGTGGCGCCGAGGGCGACGCCGGCGTTGTTGAAGATCAGGTTGGCCTTGCCGTGGTCGGCCACGACGGCGTCGGCCCAGGCGAACACCGCGTCGCGCTCGGCGACGTCGAGTCGCTGGGACGTCACCTTCACGCCACGGCCCTCGCAGCGGCCGACGGTCTCGGCCAGGCCGGTCTCGTCGACGTCGGACAGGGCGAGGTGGGCGCCGCGGGACGCGAGGTCCTCGGCCAGGGCCCGGCCGATGCCGGAGCCGGCGCCGGTGATGGCGGCGACCCGACCTCGGAAGCGATCGACGTCCGGGCTGGATCCGGTCGTGGGCGTGGTCACGGGCTCAGGCCGCCTTCGGCTTGTTGGTGTACAGGTCGTTGAGGGTGCCGGCGTCGCCGAAGAGGCGCTCGCGCCACTCGGCCTCGAGGGCGCTGGTGTCGCAGTCGTCGGGGTGGAAGTCGGGACGGTCGTAGTCCTTGAGCTTGCGCCACATCTCGACCGACACGAACGGCGAGGTCCGGAACCGCTTCCAGGAGCGGCGCAGGGCGACGGGGTTCCACGCCTTGCGGTCGCCGGCGAGGGAGATCAGCACCGACAGGGCGGTGAAGGCGACGAAGCCGACCCGGATGAACCGCATCGTCCAGACGCGCATGCGCTCGGAGCCGCCGACCGCCTTGTAGACGTCGAAGGCCACGGCCTTGTGCTCGGACTCCTCGAGGGCGTGCCACACGAAGACGTCCTTCACGGCCCGGTGACCGATCCGGTCGCGGGCGTCGGGGTCGGACAGGATCAGCTCGGCGAGGGTGGCCGTGAAGTGCTCGAGCGCCGCCGTCGTGGCCAGGTTCATCTTGGCCGGGGCGTACTTCGAGCGCAGCTCGAGGCCCCACCGGGTGAGGCGCTCCATCCGCTTGGTCGGGTAGCCGAGCTCGGCGAGGCGGTCGTTCAGGTCGCGGTGCTCGCGGCCGTGGATCGCCTCCTGGCCGATGAAGCCCTTGACCTGGTCCTTGAGCGCCGGGTCGGTGATCTGCTTGCGGTAGTGCCGGACGGAGCGGACGAAGAAGTCCTCGCCGTCGGGGAACACCGACGACAGCATCGCGGTGAGGTGCGAGCCGATGAGGTCGCCGTCGTCGGCGAAGTGCTTGGGCACGTCCGCGAACGTCGGCTCGAAGGCCATGCGCCGGGTGGGGATCTCCCGGGTGGGGTCGGAGGACTGGGTGGCCGTGGTGGGCTCGGTGAGGGTCATGGGGTCACGCTCCCGTGTGATCGGAGGTGGAGGGATGGAGGAGGTGGGCCTCGACGGCGGCGAGGACGACGGCGCACACGCGCTCGTCGCTGCTCACGAAGCCCTCGAGGATCCGACGGCGGTTGACGCCGTCGATGGCGACGTCGATGAACTCGACGGTGGCCTCGACGTCGACGTCGGGGCGGATGAGGCCGGCCTCGCAGCCGGCGACGACCAGCGGGCGGAAGGCCTCGACGATGCGGGCGTTGATGGCCCGCTGGGCGGCGACGGCCTCGTCGGAGCCGGACGTGGCCCGGAAGGCGGCGAGCGCCCGGACCTTGGGGCTGGTCACCAGCTCGGTCACCAGCGAGCGCAGCACGTCCTCGAGCGAGGAGCCGAGGGACAGCTCGGCCTCGACCAGGCTGGTCAGCTCGTCGGTCTTGGACTCGACCACGGCGGCGAGCAGCTCCTCCTTGGAGGAGAAGTGGCCGTAGAACATGCCGGCCGACGTGCCGGCCTCGGCGACGATCGCCCGGGTGGTGAGCCCCTCGACGCCGTCCCGCTCCGCGACCGCGACCGTGGCGTCGATCAGCTTCTGGCGGGCGGCGGCCCGCTTCTCGTCGGAGATCTTCGGCATGGTTCCCGGAGGGGTCGTGGTGGTCCGGCGCCCGTGCAAAGCGAGCGCTCGTTCTCTTTTATCTCACGCGCCATCGCTCGATGGCAAGGTGACGTCCGCCACAGGAACCGTGCGATCGGGGTGGGAATCGGACACGCCTCGGCGGTACGGTGCGTGCTCAGGCAGCGGGCGGTGTCGACGATCCAGGAGATCTCCGTGTCCGCGCACGATTCCCCCCACTTCTCCGAGCCCGGCGACCTCTTCGCGTCGGCCGCCTTCATGGCGCTCGGTGCCTGCCGGGGCGTCGACCCCGACGTCTTCTTCCCCGAGCAGGGCGTGTCGCTCGAGCCGGCCAAGGCCGTGTGCGCCGACTGCGTCGTGCGCACCGAGTGCCTCGAGTTCGCCCTCGCCAACCGCGAGCGCTTCGGCGTCTGGGGCGGCACCTCCGAGCGCGAGCGCCGCCGCATCCGCCGAGCCCGCCGCGAAGAGGCTGCGTAGCCGGGCTTCGCTCTGGCCGTCGCGTCCGAGCGCGCTCGTCCCCGCTCGCGTGCCGGCTGCTCGCGCCAACCCGCAGGGTTGGCTCGTTCCCGACGCCGGCGGGATCCCGGGCGTCGCGCTGGGCGCCTAGATCCACTTGGTCGGGTTGAGGGTGCCCTTGGGGTCGAGGGCGTGCTTGATGCGCCGGTGCAGGTCGACGACGTCGGGGCCGAGCTGGGTGGCGAGGTGGCGGGCCTTGAGCGAGCCGACCCCGTGCTCGCCCGTGACCGTGCCGCCGAGGTCGAGGGCGGCGTCCATGACCGCGGCGAAGGCGACGTCGGCCCGGGCCACGGCTTCCGCGTCGTCCGGGTCGAAGGTGACGAGGGGGTGCAGGTTGCCGTCGCCGGCGTGGCCGATGACGGGGATGGCGGTGTCGTGGGCCTCGGCGACGGCGGCCACGGCCGCGAGGAGGTCGGGGATGCGGGGCACCGGCACGCCGACGTCCTCGATGAGCACGCTGCCGAGCCGCTCGACGCAGGGGATCGCCATCCGGCGGGCGGCCATGAGCGCCTCACCCTCGTCGGGGTCGTCGGTGACGGCGACGTAGGTGGCGCCGGCGGCTCGGGCGTGCTCGGCGATCCGGGCGGCGACGTCGCCCCCGGCGTCCGACTGGCCGAGCAGGAGCGCCCCGATCGACGCGTCGAGGCCCATCGGCTTCACCGCCTCCACGGCGGCCACGGCGGCACGGTCCATGAGCTCGAGTGCGCTCGGGCGGACCTCGGCCATCGTGGCGGTCACCGCCCGACCGGCGGCGACGGGGTCGGCGAAGGTGGCGACGACGGTCGACGGGGGCGGCGGCAGCGGGCGCAGGCGGAGGGTGGCGGCCGTGATGATGCCGAGGGTCCCCTCCGACCCGACCAGCAGCCGCTTGAGGTCGAGGCCGGCGACGTCCTTGACCGTGCGGCCGCCGAGGTGGACGACGCGGCCGTCGGCCAGCACGACCTCCAGGCCGAGCACGTAGTCGGTCGTCACGCCGTACTTCACGCAGCACAGGCCGCCGGCGTTGGTGGCCAGGTTCCCGCCGATGGAGCAGATCTCGAAGCTGGAGGGGTCGGGCGGGTACCACAGGCCGTGGGCGGCTGCGGCCTGCTTCACCTCGACGTTGAGCGCACCCGGCTGGACCTCGGCGACGAGGGCGGCCGGGTCGACCCGCACGTCGCGCATGGCCTCGACCGACAGGGTGATGCACCCGTCGACGGCGGAGGACCCGCCCGACAGCCCGGTGCCCGCCCCCCGGGGGACGACGCCGACGCCCAGGCGGTCGGCGACCCGGACGGCGGTGGCGACGTGGTCGGTGCACCGGGCCCGGACGAGGGCGGCGGGCGTTCCGGGCACGACGGTGCGGGCCCGGTCGTGGCGGTAGGGCTCCCACACGTCGGGGTCGTGCACGACCACGTCGGCGGGCAGCTCGTCGAGCAGGGCGCGGACGACGTCGGCGGGAGCGGCGGGCACGTGACGAGTCTGGCAAGCGGCGGGCGGGCCGCGACGTGCGCTGGATCCCGGTGGCCCGCCGTTGCCAGCATGCAGGGGTGACCTTCTCCCCCAACGCCGACGACCTGCTCGCCCGCAACCGCGCCTTCGCGGAGGACGGCTTCGACGCCGCCACGCCCTCGCCGCCGAGCCGGAACCTGGCCGTGGTCGCCTGCATGGACAGCCGGCTCGACGTGGAGCGCCTGCTGGGCCTCGAGCCCGGCGACGCCCACGTGCTGCGCAACGCCGGCGGCGTCGTCACCGACGACGTGATCCGCTCCCTCACCCTCTCCCAGCGGGCGCTGGGCACCCGCGAGGTCGTGCTGGTCCACCACACCCGGTGCGGCCTGGCCGGCGTGGACGAGGCCGCCTTCCGTCGGGACCTCCAGGCCGAGATCGGCGTGGCCCCGACCTGGTCGGTCGAGACCTTCGACGACGTCGAGGACGACGTCCGCCAGTCGATGGCGCGCGTGCGGCGCTCGCCGTTCCTCCCCCACACCGACCACGTCCGGGGCTTCGTCTACGACGTCGACACCGGGCTGCTGCACGAGGTCGACTGAGGCACGCCGTCAGGCGGGGCGGCGGGCCCGCCAGGCGGCGCCGCAGCGGCACCGGTGCTCGGTCGGCTCGTCGCCGCCGTGGTCCGAGACGACGAGCGCGCAGAGGTGCGTGGCGTCGACGTCGGGCAGGACCAGGGCGCAGGCGCCGGACCGCTCGGGGTGGTGGACGGGGATGCACTCCACGTCGGCCATGATGGCCCAGGAGCCGACGTCGACGGAGGGGGACCCCGTGCTGGAGCAGGTGCGCACCGACCTGGTGGCCGAGCAGGAGGCGCTCGACGCCGTGGTGGCCGACCTCGATCCCGCGGCCTGGGCCACGCCGACCCCGAGCCCGGGCTGGACGGTGGCCGACCAGGTCGCGCACCTCACCTACTTCGACGGCACCGCGGCCCAGGCCGCCGCCGACCCCGACGCCTTCGCCGCGTCCCTCGACGCCCTGCTCGGCGCGATGGCCGAGGGCGAGGCGGCCGTCGACGCGGCGACGGTCGGCCCCTACCGGGCCATGGCACCAGCCGAGCTGCTCGCGGCGTGGCGGGCGGGGCGGGCCGAGCTGGCCGAGGCCGCGGCCGGGCTGGCCGAGGGCGACCGGGTGCCCTGGTACGGCCCGTCGATGGGCGCCGCGTCGTTCCTCACCGCCCGGCTGATGGAGTGCTGGGCCCACGGGCAGGACGTCGTCGACGCCCTCGGGGCGACCCGCCCCGCCACCGACCGGCTGCGCCACGTCGCCCAGCTGGGGGTGATCACCCGGTGGTGGTCCTACGCGAACCGTGGCCTGGAGGCGCCCGAGGTGCCGGTGCGCGTGTCCCTGGTCGCCCCCGGCTCGGGCGACACCTGGACCTGGGGCGACGCCTCGGACCCGGAGTCGATCGAGGGGCCCGCCGAGGACTTCTGCCTCGTGGTCACCCAGCGGCGCCACGTGGACGACACCGCGCTCGTGGTGGCCGGCGAGGCGGCCCGGGACTGGATGCTGCGGGCGCAGGCCTTCGCCGGCCCGGCCACCGACGGGCCGGCCGCCGGCTGATCAGACCAGCTCGAGGAAGGCGCTGTCGGCGACGTCGACGCAGTCGGCGCGCCCGTGCCCGAAGTAGTCGTCCCGACCGATGTCGAGGCGCAGGTCGTCGAGGCTGGTGAGGATCGCCACCATGACGTCGGTGGGCTCGCCGACGACGTGGCCGCGGTCCGCGTTGGGGGCGCAGTCCGGCACGGCACCGAGGGCGTGGAGCACCTCGTGGACCGAGATGGCGGCGGGCACGGAGAGGCGCACGCCGTCGGCCGGCGTCGCCGACGACGGCTGGCCGCACTCGGTGTTCCAGTAGACGGCGAGCCCCGCGCCGCCCCGACCGCACTCCCCCGGCGCCGTGTTGGCGTCGACGAACGCGAGGACGTGGGCGTCGGACGTGAGCAGCCCGTCGGCCTGGAGGGCCTGGTAGATCGTCGCGAACGTCGTGTCGGCCTCCGTGGTGGCCAGCACCCGCTGCACGACCCGGACCTGGCCGCCCCCGTCCCGCTCGACGCGCACCCGCCGGGAACCGGTCTGGGCCTCGAACCAGGCCTGCCAGGACGCGACCTCGGCCCGGATGGCGGCCGCCTTGCTGGTGACGGCCACGTCCGCGGGGACGAGGTGGAACACGGTGAACGCGGCCTCGGCCGGGAGCGGCGCGCACGGGGTGACGTCGTCGACCGCCGGGCCGAGCACCGACTGGCCGCCGACGACCCAGGCCCGCTCCACGGCGAGGTCGCGGAGCACGACCGCGGGAGCCACGGGCACGCAGTCCCGGGCGCTGAGCAGCACCGGCGCGGCGCGCACGGCGGCGGCGGGCCCGGCGGCGAGCGCGTCGGGGAAGTCGGTGCCGGCGGCGAGGAACGCGGTGGTCGTGGGCCGCTCGAAGACGACCTCGGCGACGCGGGCCGCGGTCTCGAAGCGGTCCGCGCCGGCCAGGCGCCCGACGGTGCCCGCCAGGGCCCCGAGCTCGTCGGCGACGTCGGCGCCGATCGCCGCGGTGCCGCCGAGGATCCAGATGACGTCGGGAGCGAGGGCGGCGATGGCGTCGCGGGTGACCTGGGGCAGGGCATCGCGGGTGGCGAGCAGGATGGGCGCGTCGAGGGCGGCGGCGGCCGCGCCCCCGGCCAGGGCGTCGGGGAAGGACCGGCCGGTCGCGACCAGGACCGTGGTCGCGCCGTCGGGCCAGACCGACGCGGCGACCGCAGCCGCCGTCTCGAACCGGTTGCCCCCCGACAGCCGGGTCACCGTCCCCTCGGTGAGGCCACCGAGCTCGGCGAGCACCGGGTCGGCGACGGTCCCGGGGCCGCCGAGGACCACGATCCGGCCCGGCGTGAGGCGGGCGAGCTCGTCCCGGGTGGCCACGGGGAGCGAGGCGGCCTCGGTCAGGAGCAGCGGCGCCCCGTCGCGTGCGGCGGCCGGGGCCCCGGCGAGGGCGTCGGCGAAGTCCCGGCCGGTGGCGACGTAGGCGACCGGCACGCCCGGCGCGAAGAAGGCGCGGGACACCGCCGCGGCGGTGGCGAACCGGTCGCCCCCGGCCAGGCGGGACGTCTGGTCGACGGCGGCGGCGGGCGTGGCGACGACGAGCGTGGCCGCGGCGAGGAGGCAGGCGAGCAGGCCGCGGACCACGGCTGCGGGGCCGACGGAGCCGTCGGCGTCGGTGACCAGCGTCCTCCGGGCCATGGGCGATGTTCTACCCGCCGCGGAGGGCCCGGGTGACCGCAGGGTGCCCTGGCGCGCCGGAACCGGCATGCTGGGGTCACGGCCGCGAGCGGCCGGTCCGGATCGAGCGGAGGAGGCGGTCGTCGATGGGCGAGGTGCGGGAGACGGCGCTGCCGGGCGTGGGCGTCCGGTACGAGTTCGCGACCGACGACGGCGAGCAGGTCGGGGTCCTGTGCCACCACTCGGGTCGGCGGGAGCTCGTGGTGTACGACGAGGACGACCCCGACCAGGCCCGCACCGTCCTGCGCCTCGCCAACGACGACGCCCGGACGCTCGCCGACCTGCTCGGCGCGACCCAGGTGACCGAGGTGATGGAGCGGGTCCGCCAGACCATCGAGGGCTTCGCCCTGGAGTGGATCGAGCTGCCCGACGGCTCGCCGCTCGCCGGACGCAGCATCGGCGACCTCGAGCTGCGCAGCCGCACCGGCGCGTCCGTCGTCGCCGTCGTGCGGGACGACACGTCCGAGCCGGCCCCCGGGCCCGACTTCCGGTTCGCGGCCGGCGACCTGGTGGTCGCCGTCGGCACCGCCGAGGGGCTCGACCGCCTCCGGTCCGTGCTGCGGGGCTGAGCGGCCGTCGTGCGACCGCCGGCCCCGGTCGTCGCCGCCGCCGGCGGGGACGTCCCCCTCGCCTTCGTCGAGATCGGCGCCGTCGCCCTGGCGCTCGCCGTCCTGGCCCGCCTGGCGGCGCGCCTCGACATCACCGCCGTGCCGCTCTACCTCCTCGCCGGCCTGGCCGTGGGCGAGGGCGGCGTCGTCACGCTCGACGTGTCCGAGGACTTCATCGCCCTCACGGCGCAGATCGGGGTGCTGCTGCTCCTGTTCACCCTCGGGCTCGAGTACTCCTCCGACGAGCTGCGCACCGGGCTCCGCCAGGGCGGCGTCCCGGGCGCCGTCGACGCGGTGGCCAACGCCGCGCCCGGCGTCGGCGTCGGGTTCCTGCTCGGGTGGGGTCCGACGGCCGCGATCCTGCTGGGCGGGGTCACCTGGATCTCCTCCTCCGGCGTGGTGTCCAAGGTGCTCGCCGACCTCGGGAGGCTCGGCAACCGCGAGACGCCGTCCATCCTGAACGTCCTGGTCATCGAGGACCTGGCGATGGCCGTCTACCTCCCGGTCGTGGCCGCGCTCGTCGCCGGGCGGTCCGCCACGGCCACCGCGGCCACCGTGGCCGCCGCCCTCGTGACCGTCGCCGTCATCCTGCTCCTCGCGCTCCGCTTCGGCGGGCGCCTCTCGGACCTGCTCGCCCCGGGCTCGGACGAGGCGGTGCTCCTCGCCGTGTTCGGCCTGACGCTCCTCGTCGGCGGCCTCGCCGAGCAGGTGCAGGTGTCCTCCGCCATCGGGGCCTTCCTCGTCGGGCTCGCGCTCTCCGGGCCCGTGCGCGACCGCGCCGCCGAGCGGATCGAGCCGCTGCGGGACCTGTTCGCCGCGACCTTCTTCCTCTTCTTCTCCTTCCAGATCGACCCCGCCACGCTCCTGGACCAGCTCGTCGTGGCCGCCCTCCTCGCCGTGGTCACGTCGGGCACGAAGCTGGTGACCGGCTGGGTCGCCGCCGGCCGGGCCGGTGTCGGCCCCCGGGGCCGGGTCCGGGCCGGCACCGCGCTGATCGCGCGCGGCGAGTTCTCCATCGTCATCGCCTCCCTCGCCGCCGGCCTGGCCGAGGCCGAGGCGCTCGGCGCGCTGGCCGCCGCCTACGTGCTGTTCTCGGCCACGCTCGGCCCGCTCCTCGCCAAGTTCGCCGACCGCCTCCCGGTCCCGGGCACCCGCCCGCCTCGCACGGCCCGCCGTGCCGGGGCCGGGGACGCCTAGGAGGGGCGGAGCGGCGCGAGCAGGTCGGCGCGGTCCGGGCCGCGGTCGGGGTACCCGTCGACGCGGTCGGGGTCGACCAGGACCCGCTCCAGGCGGAAGGCGCCGTCGGTCCCGGCGAAGGCGATCCGGTCGACGGCCACGAGCCGGCCGCGACGGATCTGGAGCAGCTGCATCTCGTAGGGCAGGTCGTCGTCGGTCATCAGCGCGCCGACGCCGGTCGCGCCGGCGCTGCCCGCGGACACCACGGCGGTCCCCCGGTCGTACTCCAGCTCGGCACGGTGCCGGTGGCCGGCCAGCGCCACGTCGACGAGGCCGTGCACGCCGTCGAGCTGGCTCGGGTTGTGCACGGCGAGCAGGTCGGGGTCGTGGCGCTCGACCAGCGCCGCCGTGCGGCGGGCGGCGCGGGCCAGCGCACGCTCGCGCTGGGCGAGCGTGGCGACGTTGTCGGCGGTGAAGGTCGGGTCGGCCACGCCGAGGATGCGGACGCCGGCGACCTCGACGACCTCGCCGTCGAGCACCCGGACCCCCGCCCCGGCCAGGGCGTCGCGCAGCGCAGGGGCGTCGTGGTTGCCGGGCACGAGCAGGTACGGGGTGTCGATCCGCCCGATCCGCACGGCCACGGCCCGCTCGACGTCGGCGCCGAAGCTGGTGACGTCGCCCGTGTCGATGACGGCGTCGACCGCGAAGCGGCGGGCGGTCTCCTCGACGAGCTCGATCCCGACCGGGTTGGAGTGCAGGTCCGACACGTGGAGCAGGACGACGGTGTCGTCGGCCCGGGGGTCGGCCTCGTCCGCGCCGTCGACCGAGGAGTACAGGTCGACGACGCGATCGGCCAGGGCCTCGAGCCGGGACTCGACCGCGTCGACGCCGTCGACGTGGCGCTGGACCGTGGCCAGCACGTCGGGGGCGGCGGCCAGGCCACCCTCGAAGGCGGGCTGGTCGAGCGCGGCGGGATCGAAGGTGGCCGTGGCGACGCCCCCGGCGACGAGGACGAACGCGAGGGACCCACCGGTGGTGGCGACCAGGGCGAGGCGTCGCCGGCGGGGCAGCACGGCCCAGCAGAGGACCCCGGCCACCACGGCGGCGATCGCCGACTGGAGCGCGAGGCGCCGCACCATGGGGCTCAGGTCCTCCGCCACCTCGGCCCGGAGCACCTCACCGGCATCGGTGTCGCGGTCGACCACGGAGCCGGCCAGGTCGCGGGCGACCTCGCCGACGGCCTCGAGGTCGACGCGCCGGACGTGGACCTCGACGCCGACCGGGCCGCGGTGGCTGTCGGCGCGGACCCGACCGAGCGGCGGCAGGTCGACGACGAGCTCGCCACCGGTCAGGGTCGGTTCGAGCTCCACGGTGCCGGGCCCGACGTCGCCGACGACTCCGGGCTGCACGACGAGGGCCACGCCCCCGGCGAGGGCACCGAGCAGCACGAGGGGCACGAGGGCCAGCACGGCCCGCAGCCGCGGCCTCGCCGGCGCCGGCGCGGCGGGGTGCTCGACCTCCTGCTCCTCGTCGACGGTCGGCGTCCCCTCCACGCACCCCTTCGTACCGCGCGACGGAGCGCGCGCCACGTCGGGCTGCCGGATCGTCCCGAGGATCCCGACCCCGGGGCTACTCGACGAAGCGCCGGGCCTTGACCCGCTTGCCGCGCACGGAGCCGCGGTTGAGGGCCTCGATGACGCGGTCGACGTCCGCCGCGGGCACCCCGACCACCGAGGAGTGGGCGAGGATCTTGATCGGGCCGACGTCGCGCCCGGCCAGTCCGGCCTCGTTGGCGATGGCCCCGACCAGGTCGGCCGGTCGGACGCCGCCCTCACGGCCGACGTCGACGTGGACCTTGGCCACGTCGCCGGTCGGTCGGTCGCCGCGGCCGCCCCTGCCACGGTCGTCCCGGCCACGGTCGTCCCGGCCGCCCATGCGCCCGCGGTCGCGCTCCTTGCGCCCGGCCGGCAGGTGGGCGTCGGGGATGTGGCCCTCGTCCGCGGGGCCCTCCGCCTCGCGGAGCAGCCCGATGGCGGCCAGGGCCACCGTCCGGGGATCGAGGTCGCCGAGCGCCTCGAGCACCTCGGCGTGCTCCTCGACGTCGTCGGACACGGCCGCGGCCTCGATGGCCTCGGCCACCCGGGCCACCCGGCTGGCGCGCACGTCGTCGACCGTCGGGATCCGGGCCCGCTCGAGCTGCTGGCCGACGAGGCGCTCGATGTTCTGGAGCAGCCGCCGCTGGCGGGGCTCGACGAGGGTGATGGCCACACCGGTCCGCCCGGCGCGGCCCACGCGCCCGATCCGGTGGACGTAGGCCTCGGGGGCGGTGGGGACGTCGTGGTTGACGACGTGGGTGAGGTGGTCGACGTCGAGGCCGCGGGCGGCGACGTCGGTGGCGACCAGCACCTCGGCGGTGCCGTCGCGCAGTCGGCCCATGACCCGGTCCCGCTCGGGCTGGTCCATGCCGCCGTGGAGGGCCTCGGCCCGCACGTTCCGCCCGTTCAGCGTCTCGGTCAGCTCGTCGACCTCGAGGCGGGTCCGGCAGAACACGATGGCCGCCGTCGGGTCCTCGACGTCGAGGATGCGGGCCAGGGCCGCGGCCTTGTGGGCCCGGTCGACGACGTAGGCGACCTGGCGGACCTGACCGGCGGACTCGACCGCGTCCTCGCGGTGCACGCTGATGCGGACCGGGTCGCGCTGGTGGGCCTCGGCGATGGCGGTGATCCGCCGGGGCATGGTGGCCGAGAACAGCACCGTCTGGCGCTCGCCCGGCGTCGCGTCGAGGATCGCCTCGATGTCCTCGGCGAAGCCCATGTCCAGCATCTCGTCGGCCTCGTCGAGCACGACGGTGCGGACCCCACCGAGGTCGAGGGCGCCGCGCTGGACCAGGTCGCGGGCGCGACCCGGCGTGGCCACCACGACGTGCACGCCCCGCTCGAGCGCCTTCCACTGCCGACCCACGGCCTGGCCGCCGAAGACGGCGACGGCGCGCACGCCCAGGGCCCGCCCGTAGGTGGCCACGGCGTCACGGACCTGCATGGCGAGCTCGCGGGTCGGGGCCAGGACGAGCGCGAGGGGCCGGTTTGCCTCGGCCGGGGCGTCGCCGTCGACGAGGTGCCGCTGCAGGAGGGGCAGGGCGAAGGCCGCCGTCTTGCCCGTGCCGGTCGCGGCCTGTCCGAGCACGTCCACGCCGGTCAGCAGGACCGGCACGGCCTCGCGCTGGATGGGCGAGGGCTCCTCGTAGCCCAGGGCATCGAGGGTCTCGACCAGGGCGGGGCCGAGGCCGAGCGCGGCGAAGGCGGCGTCGGCGTCGGGTGCGGGCCGGTCGGTGGAGGGCCGGTCGGGGGCGGTGTCGGACACGACCCCAATGGTCGCGGGCCGGGCCGTCGGGTGCCGCATCCTCCGGGCGCGGACCGGCCGGAGCCGGAACCGGTGGCGCACGCCTGGCATGCTGTCCCGGTGCCCCCGATGCGCTCCACGCCTCTGGCGCGGGCGGTCGCCACGTTCGTGGCCGCCGTCTGCCTGCTCCTCCCGCTGACCGCGATCGCCCCGACGGCAGCGTCGGCCTCGTCGGGCTCGACGACGACCTCGGGGACGCCGGAGGGCACCGCGGGGAGCACGGCGTCGCCCGGCGTGCGCGACTCGGTGGCCCGGCTCTACCTCGCCACCTTCGACCGGCCGGCCGACGCGGAGGGCCTGGCCTACTGGGTCGACCTGTACGTGCGGGGCATGCCGCTGACCACCGTCGCCGAGCACTTCGTGGCCTCGCCCGAGTGGGCCGAGCGCTACGGCCCCCTCGGCGACGAGGACTTCGTCACCCTCCTGTACCGCAACGTGCTCGACCGCGAGCCCGACCGGTCCGGACTCGAGTACTGGGTCTCCCAGCTGCGCTCAGGGCACCCCCGCGTCGTCCTGCTGCTCGGGTTCTCCGAGTCCCCGGAGTTCGTCGAGGCCACCGGCACCGCGCCGCCCGAGGCGCCGCCCGCCGTGCCGTTCCCCGCGGTCCCGGCCAACAGCGGCCAGGGCTTCCGGATCATCTACGACAACGACAGGCAGCGGGTCTGGATGGTGGACCAGCACGACCTGATCGTCGACTCGTACCTGGTGTCGGGCCGTCGGGCCACGCCCGGCCCGGGGGTCTACGAGGTGTTCTCCAAGTCCGAGCGGGCCTGGGCGGGCCACGACGGCATCACCATGAACCACATGGTGCGCTTCGCCCACGGGTCGAGCCTGGCCATCGGCTTCCACTCGATCCCCCGCGACCGCTACGGCCGGCCGCTCCAGTCCGAGTCCGAGCTGGGCACCTACCGGTCGTCGGGCTGCGTCCGCCAGGCCGACCACAAGGCCGCCGCCCTGTACGCCTGGGCGCCCATCGGCACCACGGTCGTCGTCCTGCCCTGAGCGGGGCCGGGCCCCGCACCGGTCAGCCCCGCCCCGGTCAGCCGAGGCCGGCCAGGTCCTCGGGCCCGAAGCCGAGCAGGGCCCCGAAGGTGACGAGCAGCCGCTCGACGAGGGCGGCGCGGTCGACCCGATCGTCCTCGAGCAGCGCGACGGCGGCCTCCTCGACGAGGGACACCCAGCAGCGGGCCGCGACCGCCACGAGGGGCTCGGCGTCCTCGGGCGTGGTGCCCAGGCCCTCGAGGATCCTCGCCGTCTGGGTGGCCCGGGTCTCGGCGAGCACGGCGGCGAGGGCGGGAGCGCCCCCCTCGGCGCCGAGGAGCATGGAGCGGTACGGCTCGGCGTGGTCGGCGATGAAGTCGAGGTAGTGCTCGACACCCCAGCGCAGGCCCGCGATCGGCTCGATCCCCTCCGGCGGCTCCGTCGCGGCGAGCATCTCGGCGGCGAAGGCGCGCACGAGCTCGGCCAGGAACTCGTTGCGGTTGGCGAAGTAGTGGAACACGAGGGTGCGGGACACCTCGGCGGCCTCGGCGAGGTCGTCGAGGGTGACCTCGTCGAAGGAGCGCTCGGCCACGAGGGCCCGGCCGGTGGCCAGCAGCTGGGCGCGACGCTCGGCCCGGGACAGCCGGCGTCCGGCGCCGGGGGTGTCGATCGGTCGTGCGGCGAGGTCGGCCACGGGGGCTCCGGTGGGTCGTGCGGGTGGTGGGGTGCCGTCGCGGTGGTGACGGTACGCCGCCGCGAGCCTGTTGACACCTGCTCAACGAGAGCGTACGTTCTTGTTGAGCAAGGGTCAACAACGGCCCCGCCGCCGGACCCCCACCGATCGAGCACGGAGCACGCCGGAGCATGAACACCACCGCCCCCCGCACCCCCGACGCCCAGGACGACGCCGACGTCGAGCACCTCGACTTCCTGGTCGTGGGCGCGGGCATCTCGGGCATCTGCGCCGCCCACTACATCCAGGCCGACTGCCCGTGGGCGTCGTACGCCGTCTTCGAGGGTCGCCCCCGGATGGGCGGCACGTGGGACCTGTTCCGGTACCCGGGCATCCGCTCGGACTCCGACATGTACACGCTGGGCTTCTCGTTCCGCCCCTGGCGCGACCCCGAGGCCATCGCCGACGGCGACCAGATCCTGCAGTACCTGGTGGACACCGCCGAGGAGGAGGGGATCACCCCGAAGATCCGCTTCGACCACTGGATCACCTCCGCCGACTGGTCCACCGAGGACGCCCGCTGGACCGTGAAGGGCACCGACCGCGCCACCGGCGAGGCCGTGCACGTCACCTGCTCGTTCCTGATCTCGGCCTCGGGCTACTACCGCTACGACCGGGGCTACACCCCCGAGTTCGCCGGGCGCGACGACTTCGCCGGCGAGATCGTCCACCCCCAGTTCTGGCCGGAGGACTTCGACGCCACCGGCAAGCGGATCGTCGTCATCGGCTCGGGCGCCACCGCCGTCACGCTCATCCCGAACCTGGCGAAGGACGCCCAGCACGTCACGATGCTGCAGCGCTCCCCGACCTACATCGTGGCCATGCCGGCCAAGGACCCCCTGGCCAAGCTGGTCCGCCGCATCGTGCCCGCCCGCTGGGAGGACACGGCGATCCGGTGGATGAAGGCCCTCATGACCCAGGGCTCCTACAACCTGTCCCGAAAGCGCCCGAACCTGGTCCGCCGCCTGCTGCTGAAGCTGACGAAGATGCAGCTGCCCGAGGGCTACGACGTCGACACGCACTTCACCCCCCACTACGACCCGTGGGACCAGCGGCTGTGCCTCGTCCCCGACGGCGACCTGTTCAAGGCGATCAAGAGCGGCAGCGCCTCGGTGGTCACCGACCACATCGACCGCTTCACCGAGAACGGCATCCGCACCACATCGGGCGCCGAGCTCGAGGCCGACGTCATCGTGACCGCCACCGGCCTCGACGTGCAGTTCATGGGTGGGATCGAGGCCACGGTGGACGGCGAGCCGATCGACGTCGCGTCGAAGCTCTCCTACAAGGGCATGATGCTCGAGGACGTCCCGAACCTCGTGCAGGTCGTGGGCTACACGAACGCCTCGTGGACGCTGAAGGCCGAGCTGACCTGCGAGTACGCCATGCGGATCGCCAACCACCTCCGAGCGCTCGGCATGCGCCAGGCGACCCCCCGCAACACCGACGGAGCGGCCGGCGAGGCGCCCATGCTCGACCTGACTTCGGGCTACATCCAGCGGGCCAAGGACCGCATGCCCCGCCAGGGCGAGCGATTCCCGTGGAAGGTGTACCAGTCGTTCCTCCAGGACTACCGGGCCACGCGCCGCTCCGAGGTCGACGACGGCGTCATGAGCTTCACCAACCCGACGCGGGACGCGGCCGGGACCCGGCGCCGCCTCGCCCGCACCACCGGCTGACCTGCGGCCGTAGGGTCGCCCGGGTGATCCCCCTCGACGAGACCTTCGACGGCACGTTCCCGTTCCGGCCCCACGTCTTCGACGGCCACGGGTTCGCCCAGCACTACCTCGACGAGGGCCCCGGGAACGGGGACCCGTCGGCACCCGTCGTGGTCTGCCTGCACGGCGAGCCGACCTGGGGCTACCTCTACCGGGACATCGTCCCCCGGCTGTCGGACCGGTACCGCGTGATCGTCCCGGACCACATGGGCTTCGGCAAGTCGGAGACGCCCCAGGACCGGGAGTACACCCTGCGCGCCCACACCGAGAACCTGGCCGCGCTGCTCGACCACCTCGAGGTGGACGACGTCACCTTCGTCCTGCAGGACTGGGGCGGGCCCATCGGCACGGCCTACACCGTGCGCCACCCCGAGCGCGTCGCCCGGCTGTTCCTGACCAACACGCTGGCCGGCTACGGCCGGGTCGACCCGAACGTGGACGCGCTGGAGCAGAGCCCCTGGTTCCGCTGGATCGGCGAGGGCATCGAGTCGGGTCGGACCGAGGCGGTGCTGCGCAACCTCGGCTCGACCGTGCTCTCGGTCATGCAGCGCCTCGGGATCGACACGTCCCGGGTCGACGACACCTGGGTGCGCGCCTACGCGTCCGCCTTCCCCGACGCCGAGTCGGCCGTCGGCGCCCACGAGTTCCCCCTCGACGCCTACGAGGGCCGCATCGTCGACTACGTGCTCGAGGGCCTCGACGGGGTCGATGCCCTCCGGTCCAAGCCCGCTGCCCTCTACGAGGGCATGGCCGACCGCGCCATCCCGCCGGCGCGGGCGATCGCGGACTTCACCTCGCTGTGGCCCGACGCCCCGGTCGTGCGCCTCCCGGGCGTCGGGCACTTCTCCCAGGAGTTCGTGCCCGACGTGCTCGCCGCCGGGGTCGACCACCTGATCCAGACGACCTGAGCGGGACCGCCCCGGCGGCGTCGGCCGCCTAGGGCTTGCCGCCGCCCCTGCCCGCCGGGGGGCCACCGGACGCGCTCGGGGCGGGGTCCACGGCGACGCTGCCGCCGCTGCTCGGCACGGGCTTCTCCGGCGCGGCCCGCGGTGCCTCCTCGGCGGGCGGCCCGGCATCGGCCGGCGACCCGGCGTCGGCCGGCGACCCGGGATCGGCGGGCGGCCCGGCGTCGGCCGGGGCGTTCTGCCTGGCGGCGTCCGAGACGGCCTCGCCGCGCTCGCGCCCCTCGAGGCCGGGATCCTTGGCCACGTCGGAGACCGTGGCCCCGTGCGTGCCCTCGGGCGGCGTCGGTCCGGCGTCGGTCACCGGAGCGGCATCGATCGCGGGCAGCACCGCCCCACCGTCGGCGCCCGGTCCCTCGTCGACGTCGGCGACCTCGTCGTCACCGCCGAGGTCGACGCCGAGCGGGCTGACGATGGCCGAGACGCCGGCCTGCACGGGGCCGGGGAGGACGCCTGCGGCGGCGCCGGACGCGGTGGCGAGCACGACGGCGCCCGCCACGGCGAGGCCGACGGAGCGGCGCGGCAGGCGGGCTGCGAACCCACCGCCGCCGGCCGGGGGTGCGGCCGTCGTGCTGCGGGCGGCGCGGACCGCCTCGGCCATGGCCGGGATCAGCCCGGGCGGCGGGGTGCTCGACCCGTGGTGCGCGGCCCGCTCGAGCAGCCGGGTCAGCTCGTGGCTGCCGAAGGCGTCGTCGAGGGCCCGGCCGGCCTCGGCCTGGGCTCGGTGCACGACCTCGGGACGGGTCCCGGTCGCGGTCGCCACGGCGGCGTCGTCGCAGCCGAGCACCACGCCCAGCAGGACCGCGTCGACGTGGTCCTCCGACAGCGGCGCGAGCGCCTCGGCGAGCTTGTCGGCCGCGGCGTCGCCGGGGACGTCGGCAAGTGCGAAGGTGTCGACCTCGTCGGGGTGGACCCGACGCAGGAGGCGGGCGACGCGCAGGCCGCCGGCGAGGACGACGCCCTCGCGGGCGCCCTCCACCTCGGCGCGGGCGGCGCGGGCCAGCTCGGCGCGCACGGCGGCGGTCGTGTGGGGCAGCGACGGCAGCCGCGAGGCGGCCACGAGCCAGCAGCGGGCGGCGCGACGACCCAGGTCGTCGAGGCCCCGGGCGCGCAGGTACCGCTCGAGCTGGGGTTGCAGGGCGTCGTGGAGACCCCGCAGGGCGTCCTCGTCGCCTCGGGCAGCGACGGCGACGACCGGTTCCACCTGGTCCTTCCCGTGCTCCATGTCCTGCTCCTCCGCTCGACCCGTGGGCCTCAGTCGATCCGCACGATGTGGTCTTCGGCAGGTCGGCGGACCACCTTGAGCCCAGCGGTCCGGACGGACCGGCGCCCGAGGCGCGCCGCTCAGGTCTCCCTGCCGGGTCCCGTCGCGCCGGCCCGGAAGTGGCGCCGGCAGAGCAGCTCGTAGGTCACCACGTCGCCGAACAGCGGCGGGTCGCCCGCCGTCGTGTCCCCCACGACGATGGTCTCGCCCTCACGCACCAGGTCGCCGTTGACCAGGCGGGCGTTGTTGGTGGCCCGGGCCCCGCACCAGCACCTCGCCTCGACGTGCAGCTCGACCCGCTCGTCGGCGACCTCGAACATGCGCCGGGTGCCCTCGAACAGCAGCCCGCGGAAGTCGGTCAGCAACCCGAAGGCGTACACGTCGACGTCGAGCTCGTCGGCCACGGTGGCGAGCTGGTCGACCTGGTCGACGGTGAAGAACTGGACCTCGTCGCAGACGAGGTGGTCGAGGCCCTCGGCCTCGGCGTGGCGGCGGGCGAGGGCGAGCAGGTCCGTGCCGGGCGTGACCTCGACGGCCCGGACCGACACCCCCAGGCGGCTGGAGACGACGGCGCCCTCGCGGTCGTGGAGCGAGAGCAGCAGGCCCCGTCGCTGCTGCTTGGTCAGGTTGTGGTGGATCTGGAGGGCGAGGGTGGACTTGCCCGAACCCATCGTCCCGTAGGAGAAGCGCAGCAGCCCCACGCCGACCGCCCGTCCGCTGCCCCGTGCCCGGGTCTCAGCCGGCGACGACGTCGTCGAGCCAGGCCAGGACGTCGGCGGTGACCTCGTCGACCTGCACGTCGTTGAGCAGCTCGTGGCGGCCGCCGGGGTACCAGCGGCCCGTCGTGGGCACCCCGGCCTCCACCAGGCGCTCCTCGAGCGCCCGGACCTGGGCGCCGTTCGCGCCGACGGGGTCGGCCTCGCCGGTCACGAGCAGCGTGGGGGTCGACCCGATGCGGGCCAGGGCCTCGGGCTGCACGGCGTCGACGCCGAGGGCGAGCATGGCGGCGACGTAGCCGTAGGTGAGGGGGTTGTCGTCGCCGCAGTACGGGTCGGCCAGGTAGGCGTCGACCTCGGCGTCGATGCTGGACAGCCAGTCGTAGGGCGTGCGGGCCGGCTCGAAGGCGGCGTTGAAGCCACCGAGCATGTCGAGCGGCTCGTCCGCCATGCCGGCCGCGGCGGCCTCGGCGATGCCGTCCCGCAGCTCGGTGGAGCCCTCGATGACCCCGGGCGTGCCGGACAGGACGAGCCCGGCGATGGCCGCCGCGTGGCGGGTGGCGTGCGCCAGGGCGAAGACGGAGCCCATCGAGTGCCCGAACACCACGACGGGGCCACCCGCCGCGGCGGCGTGCTCGACGACCAGCTGGAGGTCCTCGACGATGGCGTCGGTGCCGCCCGGGCCGACGCGACCGGCGCCGGTCCCCTCCCCGGTCCGCCCGTGGCCCCGGTGGTCGAGGGCGAGCACGGACCACCCGGCCGCGTTCAGGGCCGAGGCGAAGCGGGCGTAGCGGCCCCCGTGCTCGGAGGCGCCGTGGGCGACCACGACGGTGCCGCGAGCACCCTCGACGGGCCAGTCGTGGACGAAGACGTCGACGCCGTGGGAGTCGGTGAGCTGCACGGGATCCTCCGGGCGGGTGTCGGGTGCGGGGGCGGGACCCTAGGCCAGCGGCCCCGGGCCGCGGTCGAGACCTCGGGGCTGCCGGGCACGTGGCAACGCGCGTTGCCTAGATTGCCTGCATGCCGATCGCCATCACCGAAGACCACCAGCTGCTCGCCGAGACCGTCGCCGACTTCCTCGAGCGCCACGACGCCCGGGCCGCCGCCAGGGAGCTGCTCGACGCCCCCGAGGAGACCCTCCCCACCTTCTGGAAGGCCCTCGCCGACCTGGGCTGGCTCGGCCTCCACGTGGCCGAGGAGCACGGCGGCTCGGGCTACGGCGTCGAGGAGCTCGCCGTCGTGGTCGAGCAGCTCGGCCGGGCCGTCGCCCCCGGCCCCTTCGTGCCGACCACGGTCGCCGCCGGCGTGCTCCAGGCCACCGGCCAGACCGAGCTGCTCCCCGGCCTGGTCGACGGGACCACGGTCGCCGGCATCGCCCTCGAGGCGGCCGTGACCGTCGACGGCGCCACCGCGTCGGGCACGGCGACCGTCCTCGGCGGCGCCGTCGCCGACCTGCTCGTGCTGCCCGTGGGCGACGACGCGATCGTGGTCCGCGTCGGCGACGGCGTGTCGGTCACCGTCCCGCCCTGCCTCGACCCGACCCGCCGTTCGGCCAAGGTGACCCTGGAGGACGCCGAGGCGACCGTGCTGGCCGGCGGCGCCCGCACCCTCACCGACCTCGCCCGGGTCCTGCTGTCGGCCGAGGCCGCCGGCCTGTCCGCCCAGGCCACCGAGATGGCCGCCGACTACGCCCGCGAGCGCCAGCAGTTCGGCCGGCCCATCGCCATGTTCCAGGGCGTCAAGCACCACTGCGCCAACATGGCCGTGGCCACCGAGCTCGCCACCAGCGCCGTGTGGGACGCGGCCCGCGCCGCGGCCACGGGCGGCGACCAGCTGAGCTACGCCGCAGCCGTCGCCGCCACCCTGGCCGCCCCGGCCGCCGACCTGTGCGCCAACCTGAACACCCAGGTCCACGGCGGCATCGGCATGACCTGGGAGCACGACGCCCACCTCTTCATGCGCCGGGCCACCACCCTCCTGCACTTCCTCGACGCCAAGGCCGCAGCCGAGGACCTCGTCGACCTGGCCCGGGCCGGCGTGACCCGGGAGAAGACCGTGGACCTGCCGCCCGAGGCCGAGGCCATCCGGGCCGAGGTCGCCGCCTTCGCGGACGAGATCGCCGGCCTCGACGACGAGGCCCAGCGCACCCGCCTCGTCGAGTCCGGCTACGCCATGCCCCACTGGCCCACCCCCTACGGCCGGGCCGCCGGCGCCGTCGAGCAGCTCGTGATCGAGCAGGTGTTCGCCGAGAAGGGCGTCAAGAAGCCGTCGTACGGCATCACCGGCTGGGTCATCCTCACCCTCATCCAGTACGGCACCGAGGACCAGGTCGAGCGCTGGGTGAAGCCGGCGCTCAACCAGGAGCTGATCTGGTGCCAGCTGTTCTCCGAGCCCGACGCCGGCTCGGACGCCGCCGGCGTCAAGACCCGGGCGACCCGGGTCGACGGCGGCTGGCTGATCAACGGCCAGAAGGTGTGGACCACCGGCGCCCACCTCGCCAAGTGGGGCTTCGCCACCGTGCGGACGAACCCGGACGTGCCCAAGCACGAGGGCATCACCATGGTCGTGATCGACATGGAGGCCGAGGGCGTCGAGGTCCGCCCGCTGGTCATGCCCAACGGCGGCAAGGAGTTCAACGAGGTCTTCTTCAACGACGTCTTCGTGCCCGACGACGACGTGGTCGGCCCCGTCGACGGCGGCTGGACCGTGGCCCGGGCCACGCTCGGCAACGAGTCGGTGTCGATCGGCGGCGGCGACGGCGGCATGTCGCTGCCCGGCGCTGCGCTGATCCCGCCCTTCGACGCCGCCCCGGAGCGCCTCGAGGGCGGCGCGGCCCGCATCGGCCGCTACATCGCCGAGCACCAGGCCATGGGCCTGCTCAACCTCCGCTCGGCCAACCGGGCCGTGGCCGGCGGCGAGCCCGGCCCCGAGGGCGCCATCACCAAGCTGGTCCTGTCCGAGATCGGCCACGAGGCCGCCGCCGTGCTCACCGCCCTCGGCGGCGAGGAGTCGGTGTTCATGGAGGGCGCCGGCGCCATGTCGAACACCCTCGTGCTGATGCACCGGGGCATGTCGATCGCCGGCGGCACGTCGGAGATCAAGCGCAACCAGATCGGCGAGCGCATCCTCGGCCTGCCCCGGGACCCGCTGGTCAAGTGAGCCGCTGACCGCCCCGGATCCACCCCGGGGACGGTCCGAGCCGAGGGGCCGGCGCAGCTGCGCCGGCCCCTCGGCGCGCCCGCTACCCCACGACGACGGGCAGGGCCGCGACCTCGCCCGGGTCGGTCTCGAGGCCGACGCCTCCCTTCGCCACGATCCCGACCACGGTGCCCGGCGCGACCTCCGACAGGTCGAGGGTCACCTCCCAGGGCTCCAGCTCGCCCATCGATCCGCCGGCGGCGATCGCCTCGGCGACCGGCTCGGCGACGCCGGGGATCACGACCTGGACGACCACGGTCCCCTCGAACCCCCGCCCGGATCCGGCGACGACGACCTCGCCCGAGGGGGAGTCCTCGATGGTCGGGCTCGTGATCGCCATCCCCTCGGAGACCGCGGCGATCACGTACCAGCCCTCGGTGGGCGCCAGCTGGCGGAGCAGCAGGGTCGTGCGGACCTGGTCGGACCCGCGGCCGTCCTCGGTCCGCAGCCCGACCTCGATCTCGCCGCTCCGGGCGTCGCCCTGCTGGAACGGGCCGAGCACGGCGGGGACGCCGAGCAGGTCCTCGACGAAGGCGGTCGCCGCCTCCTCGGGGGTGTCGGGCGCGACGTCGCTGCCGGGCCAGACGGCGGGCTGGGCGAGGCCCACGGCGGTGTCGGGCACCGCCGTGGTCGACGAGGTGCTCGTCGGGGCGGCGGTGTCCGGGGGGTCGTCGTCGCCGCAGGCCGCGACGACGAGGGCGGCGACGAGCGCCGGGACGAGGAGCCTGAGCAGGGACGTGCGCACGGTGGGACCTCCGTGGGTGCGTGGGTGGTCGACGGCGCGCCGACGCACCTGCAGCGTGCTCCACCCGACGCCGTCGCGTGCAGGGACCTCGGTCACCCCCACCGGGGACCTGCGCCGACGGAGGAGCGCTGCGCGCCCGTCCGACGTCGGCCGGGGGACGGGCTCAGGCGTCGGGGCCGGCGAGCACGTCCTCGCGGGTCGGCACCCGGCGCCACACGACCCAGACGCCCGCCGCAGCGGCCACCACGACCGTGGAGCGGATGGCGAGCGCGTCGACCACGACGACCGCGAGCGACGAGAAGCCGACGATCGAGGCGATGGCGATCCGCTTGGTCCGGCGTGGCATCCCGAGCCCGGCCCGGTGGTCGGCCACCGCCCGCCCGACCCCGGGCAGGCCGAGGACCCAGGCCTCGAGGCGCGGGCTGGAGCGGGCGAAGCAGGCCGCGGCCGCGATGAGGAAGATCGTCGTGGGCAGGCCGGGGACGACGACCCCGAGGCCGCCGAGGCCGACGCACAGCAGCCCGAGCGCGGCCCACGCCAGGCGTGCGACGCGTTCGGTGGCGGTGCGCTCGGTCACGGCCGCCAGCCTGCCAGCGGCGCGCGGCGGACCGGCGACGGGGACGGCCCGGGCGCCGCTCGGGCTAGGCCTCGACGGTGAGCAGGTCGTCGCCGAGGTGGACCTCGCCGTCGAAGTGCTCGGCGGCCAGGGCCCGCCACTCGTCCTCCTGGCCCGGCTGCAGGGGCGGGACGTAGTGGGTGAGGACGAGCTTGGCCACACCGGCCCGTGCCGCGGTCCGGCCGGCGTCCGCCACGGTCGAGTGGTAGTCGAGGATGTCCTGGAGGCGCTCGCTGGGCACGAGGCGGACCAGGTCCTCGCGGATCACGGTCTGCACGTAGAGGTCGGCACCGGCGCACAGCGCGTCGAGGCCGTCGCAGGGCACGGTGTCCCCGGCCAGGGCGGCGACCCGGCCGTCGTGGACGATGCGGTACCCGACGGTCGGCTCGACCGGTCGGTGGTCGGTGGCGTGGACCGAGACCGTCGTCCCGCCCACGGTCAGCTCGTCGCCCGGCTCGACCTCGGTCACCTGCAGGTCGGGCCCGGCGTGCAGGTCGTCGTGGTGGTCGAGGCGGTAGCGCTCGTCGAGGGCGAGCATCGAGCGGACGGCGTCCACGACCCGAGCGGTACCGGGCGGGCCGACGATGCGCAGCGGCATCGGCTCGGGGCTCATCACCCAGTGGGTGGTGACCACGTCGTTGAGGTCGGTGAGGTGATCCGAGTGCAGGTGCGTGAGGAGCACGGCGCCGAGCATCGGCGGGAGGACGCCGGCTGCGGCCAGGCGGAGGATGCAGCCCCGGCCGGCGTCGACGAGGAGGAGGTCGCCCCCGGCGCGCACGAGGGTCGAGGGCCCGGCCCGGTTCGGGTCGGGGATGGGCGACCCGGTGCCGAGCAGCGTCACGGACAGGCCCATCAGCTCGTCATCCCCTCGAGGCCGACGAGGGCGCGGCCGTGCTCGATCTCGCCCATGTGCCGCAGGCCGTGCTGGTACCACCAGCACTCCATCGCGTCGAGCCGGGTGATGCCGACCTCGCCTGCCACCCGGGCCGAGTACGTGCTGGCGACCACGTCGGGGAAGGGGCGGGGCACGATGACGTCTCCCAGGGTGCTCGGGTCGAGGTCGGCCAGGTACGCCTCGGTGCGGGCCCAGACGGCGTCCATGTAGTCGCAGAAGGCGGCGTAGTCGCCGATGCGCTGCTCGACCATCTCGCCCGGCGTCCGCTCCTTGCCGTGGTCGGCGATCGACATCGCCACCTTCGCGGCCCACGCGTCGTCCCAGACGGGCGTGCCGCCACCGGCGACGAAGGGGAAGGTGGAGTCCTCCATGTTCACGTAGTGGAACAGGGAGAACGCGATGGGCAGCACCTCGTCCCGCTCGACGTGGTTCACCTGCTCGACGGTCATCGTCGACGTGGCGTCCTCGTAGAGCGAGTGCATGGCCCGCATCCGTCGGCGGAGGCTGTCGAGCACGATCTCGGTCACGGACCGATGCAAACATCTGGGAGTCTGGCTGTCAATAGTCACCGGTCGCGGCTGGAGCGGTCCGGGACGGGAGTGGGCCGGCGAGGGCCGGGATCCCTACGGTGCGGGCCCATGACGATCGACGGGTCCCCCGACGCCGACTTCTTCGGGCTCACCGACGCCGGGGAGGGAAGGTTCCGCTTCACGGTGGCCGAGCACCTGAGCCGCCTCGACCACCGGCTCTACGGCGGCACCGCCATCGGCGTGTCGGTGGCGGCGGCAGCGGGCGTCACCGATCGCAGCGCGCTGTGGATGACGACCCAGTTCGTCTCCACCGTCGAGACCGGGGCCGAGGTGGACGTCCTCGTGGAGGTCCTGGCACCGGGGAGGCGCACGAACCAGGTCCGGGTCACCGGGACCGGACCCGACGGCGCCGTGGTGTTCGCCTCCCTCGGCGCCACCGGCCACCACCGGGTCGACGGCCTGGCGGGCACCTTCGAGCAGGCGCCGTCGGTCGCGCCGCCCGAGGCGTCCGCAGGCGTCGCCGGACCGTTCGCCTCCATGGCCGAGGCCGCCGGCGTGCAGCTGCCCGAGGTGATGACCTCGGGCCGGAGCGGCTTCACCACGGTCGTCGACATGCGGGCCGCCGTCCTCGACGAGGACCACCCCGACCCCGGACCGGGCAGGACGTGCCTGTGGGTCCGCCGCCGCGACGGCGGTCCGGTGACCCCGGCCATCGCCGCCTTCCTCGCCGACATGGTCCCGATGTCGGTGTCGCGCGCGACCAAGGTGATGGCGGGCGGCACGAGCCTCGACAACACCGTGCGCTACGGCGAGGTGCGCTCCACCGAGTGGCTGCTCGTCGACCTCCGCCCGCACTTCGCGGCCGGCGACTACGGCCACGGGCTCGCCCACCTGTGGGACGCCGAGGGCAACCTGCTCGGCACCGCGAGCCAGACGGCATCGATGGTGCGCTTCGACCCCGCCGACCCGCCCTGGACCCGCTGAGACGATTGCCCCGATCCGTCTCGTGTGGTCGACTCGACGGATGTCCCACGCCGTCGACCTCCGGCACGCGCTGCACCCGCTCCGCCTGACGCCGACCGCGGTGGTCTCGCGGCTGCTGCCCGGCGGCGTGCCCGCGCTCCGCGAGGAGGCGCTCGCCCGCCTGGGTCTGTTCGGCTCCGCGCTCGATCCGGACGCGACGCCGGGCGACCCCGGCCTGTTCGGCCCCGACTCCGCCACCTGGCGACTGGTCGGCCAACCCGCCCAGGCCCTGGCCGGGCTCCGGGCCGCGCTGCTCCAGGCCCTGTCGCCGCCCATCCCCACCGCGACGCACTCGACCGGCACCTTCGCGTCCGACCTCCTCGGCCGGGTGCGGCGGACCGGCGCCTTCGTGCAGGCGCAGAACCTCGGGTCGATGGACGAGGTGCTGCGCTCGGCCCGCCGGGTGCGCGCCATGCACCGCACGGTCGCCGGCACGTGGTCCGACGGCACGCGCTTCGACGCCGGCGACCCGCACCAGCAGGCGTGGGTGTCGATGACGCTGACCGACTCGATCCTGGCCATGGTCGAGCGGTTCGGCTCCGGGCCGGTCCCCGGCCCGCTCGCCGACCGCTTCGTGCACGAGCAGTCGACCCACGGCGCCCTGCTCGATCCCCGCCTCGACCTGGCCGCGCTGGCCGCCGATCACGAGCAGCTGGCGGCGCTCCGTGCGGGGAGGCTCCCCCTGCCGCTGATCGAGGAGGGTTCGCTGCCCACGACGCGGGCCGGGCTCCGCGACCGGATGCGCGACCGGGCCGGGGAGCTCGCCGTGACGCCCCTCACCCGCTCCCTCGTCGACGCCGCCGTCGGGCTGGTCGGCGTGCCCTCACCGCAGCGCGAGCTGCTGCGGACCTTCGTGCTCGCCGTGCTGTGGACGGTGCCGGACCCCCTCCACGACCTGCTCGCCCCGGACGGGAGCCGACTGGCCGAGCTGGCCGCGGCCCAGGCCGTGCAGGTCCCGATGGCCCTCCTGCAGGCGACCTACGGCACGACGGGGCCCGCCGTGGTCGCCGCCCGCGCCCGGGTCGCCGCCGGCTGAGCGGCGACCCGGGGTCGGGACGTCGATCCCCGGTACGCGCTCAGCGGCCCCGGGAGTCGAAGTACTTCTTCCAGCTCTCGGCCGACTTGGCCAGCTCGGGCCGGTCGTCGAGCACCGGCTGCATCTTCTCCCAGGCCTCGGCCTTCTTGTACGGGAGGTACTCGCGGGGGAAGTGCCCCTCGTGGGGCCGGTAGCCCTTGAGGATCCGTCGGGCGACGTTGGCCTTGTGGACCTCGTCGGCGCCGTCGGCCAGGCCCATGGTCGGCGCGCCGGCGTACATGTCCTGGAGCGGCGTGAGGTTGGTGGTGCCCAGGCTGCCGTGGATCTGGAGGGCGTCGAAGGAGATCTCGCGCAGCACGCGGGCCATCACGAACTTCACGCCGGAGATGTCGGTGCGGACCTCCTGGGTGGAGGACTGGTCGATCTTCCAGGCGGTCTCGAGCACGTAGAGCCGGAGCATCTTCAGCTTCACGTAGGACTCGGCGATCTTCTCCTGCACCATCTGGTGGTCGGCGATGATCTTGCCGTGCGACTCGCGCGACAGCGCCCGCTCGCACATCATGTCCAGGGCCAGCGTGCACTGGGCGATGGTCCGCATGGCGTGGTGGATGCGCCCGCCGCCCAGTCGGCGCTGGGCGAGGACCTTGGCGCCGTCCTCGGGGCCGAGGAGGTGGTCGAGGGGCACCCGGACGTCGGTGTAGATGATGTGGTTGTGGTTGCGGGGCTCCGGCATGATCTCCACGCCGGGCGTCTCGCGGGGGACGATGAAGATGCCGTTCGTGCACATCACGAAGAGCAGGTCGGCGACCCGGCCGGCGGACGTGAACCACTTCTCGCCGTTGATGACCCACTCGTCGCCGTCGCGGACGGCCGTGGTCTTGAACAGGTTCGGGTCCGAGCCGCCCTGGGGCTCGGTCATCGAGTAGGCGGAGAACATCTCCTGGTTGAGCAGCGGCGTCAGCCACCGCTCCTTCTGCTCCTCGGTGCCGTAGGCGGCGAGGATCTCCATGTTCCCGGTGTCGGGGGCGGCGGCGCCGAAGAGCTGGGGTGCGGCCGGGTACCGGCCCAGGATCTCGTTGACGAGCGCGAGCTTGAGCTGGCCGAGGCCGGGGCCGCCGAGCTCCTCGTCGAGGAACAGGGCCCACAGCCCCTGGTCCTTGACCTCCTGCTGCAGCTCGCGCACGTAGGCCCGCACGGCCGGATCCGGCAGGCGGATGGCGTGGGGGAACACGTGGTGGAGCGGCTCCACCTTCTCGTCGCAGAAGGTCTGGATCCAGTCCAGCTTCTCCTGGAACTCGGGCTCGGTCTGGAACTCCCATGCCATGGCGGCGCGGCCTCCCTGTGGTGCGGCGCCGGACGTCGGCGCCATCGACGAATTGATGCAGTTGTATCACCCGCTCGGTCACCTGTACGAATGTGGACGTGGCCCAGGTGGACGACTCCGGTGGACGGGCAGCCCTGCTCGGTGCGGCCCGCGCCCTGTTCGCGGAGCGGGGCGTCGACGGCGTGTCGATGCGGGAGATCGGTCGGGCAGCGGGCCAGCGCAACTCGAACGCGGTCCAGTACCACTTCGGCGACCGGGACACGCTCGTGGCGGCCACGCTGCGCCCGTTCCACGACCTGGTCGCCGCCCGCCGGGCCGCGCTGCTCGACGAGCTGGACGCCGACCCCGACGCCACCCTGCGCGACCTGGCGGGTGCGCTCGTCCGCCCCTCGGCCGCGATGCTCGACGACGGCCCCGGCCGGGACTACCTGCGCGTCGTGGCCCAGCTGGTGCGGGACCCGGCCACGCTGCGCCACGGCGGCCCGCTGGCAGGGATGGGGCTGACCCGCTGGGACCGCGCGGCGCGCGAGCGGATGCCGGAGTCGACGCTGCCCCTGCACCGCCGGTTCTCGGCCATCCACCTCGCCTTCACCGAGCTCGGTCGGCGGGCCGGGGCCCGCCGTCGGGCGGACGTGCGCCTGTTCGTCTCCGACCTCGTCGACCTCACGACCGGCGTGCTGGGCGCCGAGGTGTCGGCCGAGACGATGCGCCTCCTGGACGAGCGGGGCTGATCCGGGCCGCCGGGGTCAGACGGGACGGTCCCCGACGACGGTGATGCGCTCCATCACCCGGCGGTTCGGGGCGTAGTCGCTGGACGCGTAGTGCTGGGTGGAGCGGTTGTCCCAGAACACCACGTCGCCGGGCTGCCACCGGATCCGGCACTGGTACTCGGGGAAGGCGGCCTGGGCGTAGAGGAACTGGAGCAGCGCCTCGCTCTCGACGGGCTCCATGCCGACGACCCGCTGGGTGAAGGCCCGGTTCACGTACAGGGTCCGGCGACCCGTCCCGGGGTGGGTCCGCACGATGGGGTGCTCGACCTCGGGGAAGTCGGCTCGCAGCGCGTCCCGCTTGGCCGGGTCCATGGTGCGCCCGAACAGCGGCATCCAGTCGTGGACGGCGACCTTGTCGGCGAGGAACTCCTGCATCTGCGGCGTCAGGTTGTCGTGGGCCGCGGCCATGTCGGCCCAGAGGGTGTCGCCACCGACGGCGGGCACCTCCACGGCGCGCAGCACCGAACCGAGCGACGGGCACTCCCGCCACGTCACGTCGCTGTGCCAGGCGTTCTCGTAGCCGGAGAGGACCTCGTTCTTCTCCAGCCGCACGACCTCGACGGCCTCGGGCTGGTCGACGAGCTCCTTGATGAACGGGTGGGCCTCGAGGGGTCCCCAGTGTGCGGCGAAGTCGCGCTGCTGCTCGGCGGTGATGTCCTGGCCCCGGAAGAACAGCACCTTCCACTCGAGCAGGGCCCGGTCGAGCTCGGCGAACAGCTCGTCGTCCAAGGGGTCGGCGAGCGAGATCCCGCTGATGTCGGCGCCGATCAGGGGCGCGACCGGCGTCAGCGTGAACCGCTCGTAGGGGCGGTCGTCGAAGCCCTCGGGCACCCGGGCCGCGAGCCGGGGCCCGGGCACGTGGCCGTGGAACGGGCCGATGAGCTCGGCGAGGGACGGTGCGGTCTCGACGGTCGTCACGGCGCCGACGGTACGACGGATCCCTTCGCCGTGCGACCGATCGCGACCGGTCAGGTGCGGGCGGCCTCGACCCCGTTGCGGAAGATCTCGACTGCGAGCTCGGTGTCCGGGGCCCGCTCGGGGTGGTCCATCAGGCCGAGGACGAGGCCGTCGGGCGTGACGATGCCGGCGACGTCGTCCTGGGAGCCGTCGGGGTTCTCCCCCGGCGGGTACTCGAGCGCGGGGCGCCAGCCGTCGGTGCCCCGGTGGACGAAGCGGCCCTCGCCGTGCGCGCACGGGAACCGGATCGTCCGGCCCTCGAGGCCGGCGAGCCACGGGGTGTCGGCGTCGTCGCGGACGACGTGGGGCTGGTGCGGGAGGTTCTGGAACGTGCCGTTGGCGTTCACGGTCAGGGTGACGTCGGGCCCGAACAGCCCGGCCCGGACGGCGACCTGGAACCCGTTGCAGATGGCGATGAGCGGGCGGCGGCGCACCACCTCGAGCTGGTCGGCCAGCGACTCCCGCAGGTGCAGCCCGGCGACCGTGCCCCCGCCGAGGTGGTCGCCGTAGGAGAAGCCCCCCGGCAGGCACACGAGGTCGAAGCGGTCGAGGCGGTCCCGCCCCGCGAGCAGGTCGGACATCATCACGTACTCGCTGCGCCCGCCGACCCGGTCGAAGGCGTGGGCGGTCTCGACGTGGGAGTTGGTGCCCGGCGCGTAGAGGATGCCGACGGCGGGGGCGGTCACGACAGCGCCTCCGGGTAGGCCGACGCCCAGGCCTCGTGGACGGCGGGGGTGGTGAGCAGCCGGCCGCCGGCGTGCACGCCGGGTTCGGCGACGGTGCGCCCGACCACGACGGCGTCCAGGGCGCCGGGCAGGTCGGCCACGGCGTCGTCGGGGACCTCGAGGAGGGCACCGCAGCGGTGCTCGGCGAAGAGCGCCGCCAGGCTCGTCCCGTCCAGCTCGACGCCGACGCCACCGGCCCGGCCGGCGCGCCAGGCGGCGGCGAGCACGCCGCCCGGACCGATGCGCACCCCGGAGCGGGCGACGTCGGCGGGCAGCGCGGCGACGGCGTCGAGGAAGCGCCGCGCCGCCACGACGTCGACCTCGTCGATGCCGCCGACGTCGGCCCAGCCGAGCGCCCGGGCGGCGGCCGTGCCGGCCGGGGACGGGGTCCTCGGGCCGACGAGCACGAGGGCGTGGCCGGGCGCGGTGAGCGGCTCCAGGCGGAGGGCGTCGACGTCGGGCACCTTGCCGAGCGCGGAGACGAACACGGCCGGGGGCACCGACACGATGCCCTCGTCGGTGTGCGACGACCCGGCCGAGGAGTCCTTGCCGGAGATGAACGGGGTGCCGAGGGCGACGGACAGCGCCGCCAGCTCGTCGACCATGGCCACGAGCCAGCGGTCGAAGTCCTCGGTCAGGTGCGGCGTGTAGAAGTTGTCGCACAGGCACACGTCGGTGCGGGCCACACCGGCCACGGCCTGGGCGGTGAGCGCGGACAGCACGGCCTGGCGGGCGGCGAGGACCGGGTCGACGTCGAAGAGCCAGGGGTCGAACCCGGTGGAGAACACGACGCCGTGGCGTCGCTCGAGCAGCGGTCGGCCGGCCCAGAAGCCGGTGGCCACGCCGTCGTCGGGGCCGATCAGCGGGCCGTAGGTCGAGCGCCCCTGGACGCTGGAGTCGTACTGCTTGGCGGCCAGCGTCTGGTCGGCGACCTCGAGGTCGGACACGACGGCGGCGACGACGTCGTCGTCGACGGGGGCCTCGGGCCAGGCGCCCGGTGGGGGCGTGGCCGGCGGCGGGCCGACGGTCACGCTGTCGGGCGACCAGTCGAGCAGGTCGTAGGGCAGGTCGAAGCCGACCTCGGCCACCCCGTCGGGGCAGGACGTGCTGGCCAGCACGTCGGCCTCGCCGACGGCCTCGTCGTGGACGACGCAGTAGCGCCCCTCGCCGGTGAAGCGCCCGATGACCGCGGCGCGCACCTCGTGGCGCTCCAGCACGGCACGGGCCTCGTCGAGGTCGGCCGGGGCGACGGCGAGCAGCATCCGCTCCTGGGACTCCGACAGCAGGATCCGCCACATGGGCAGGCCGGCGGTCTTGAGCGGCACCAGGGCGGTGTTGATCCACACGCCGCACGGGTCGCCCATCTCGCCGACCGCCGAGTTGATGCCGGCGGCGCCGAGGTCGGTGACAGCGCGCAGCAGCCCCGCGTCGCGCAGGTCGACGATGGCCTCGCGGAACTTGATCTCCTCGAGCGGCGAGCCGATCTGGACCGACGTGGCGTCCATTGCGACCGCGCCCGCCGACGACGCCGAGGCGCCGTGGATCCCGTCGTTGCCGGTGAGGCCGCCGATGAGCACGACGAGGTCGCCGGGCTCGGGCTCGCCCCGCTGGGCCGCGGCCCGGGGGATGAGGCCGATGGAGCCTCCGAGGGCGAACGGCTTGGCCCGGTAGGCGGGGTGGAAGGTCATGTGCGACGACATCATCGGGACGCCGAAGGTGTTGCCGTACTCCTTCACCGCCCGGATGGTCTCGTTCGCGATCCGCCTGGGCGAGGGTCGGCCGGCCACGGGCGATGGCTGGTCGGGCAGGCCGGTCGCCGTGTACTCGAACACGCCGATCGGGTCGGCGCCGGTGCCGGTGCCGAGGATGTCCCGCAGGACGCCGCCGATCTTGGTGAGCTGCCCGAAGTACGCCGACACGGCCGACGGACCGTTGTGGGTCTCGGCCTTCACGGCGACGCAGTGGTCGTCGTAGAGGTCCCAGACGCCGGCGTTGTCGTGGAACATCGACACGATGTTCGGGTTCTCGGTCGCCTTGGCGGCGTCGATGAGCCGGTGCAGGAGCCGCCCGAGGCGCTTCCAGGTGGTGTGGGCGCAGTGGTCGGACCAGCGGGCGTCGAGGGCCTCGAGCAGAGCGTCGCTCACGTGGTCCAGGCCCGCGGCCTCCTGGATGGACCGGATGGCGCGCATCTGGTCCAGGTCGAGGGTGCGGCCGTTGCCGGTGCCGATCGCGGCGAGCGCCTCCCCGTCGAGGCCGCGCAGGTCGACGGTCTCCATCGGCTCCCAGCCCCCGGCCAGTGCCAGGGTGCCGAAGTCGGGGTCGCCCCGGTGGAGCTCCTCGATGTTGGCGTTGCAGGCGTGCTCGGCGACCACCTCGGCCAGGGCGGGGTCGTCGGAGGCGTAGGCGGTGGCCACCTTGGCCGCGGTGGCATCGGCGCCGAGCACGCGGCACACCTCGACCACGGTGTCGTTCTCGTTGTCGACGATGCCCCGCTTGTAGGCCACGGTCACGGTGCGGGTCGCGTCGACGGGCTCGTCGACGTCGACGCGCTGCAGGATCGGGTCGCCGAGGGCCCCGGCGATGCGCCCGACCTGCTCGGCGGTGGGGGCGTCGGCGAACTCGACGTGGTATTGGCGCCACGAGGTGAGCCCGTCGAGGTGGTCGCGCAGGTGGGCGGGTGCCCCGTCCCCGGCGACGGCGTGGACGTCGAACTTGATGATCATGCGCTCGCCTGGCTCCGGGTGGGGACGACCCCGGCGACGCTAGTGCGTGGCCGGTGCCGCTCCCGGATGCGGCCGCCGCCGGTGCGGCGCCGAGCTGCCGGCGCTCAGGCCAGGAGGCTGCGGAGCATCCAGGCGGTCTTCTCGTGGACCTGCATGCGCTGGGTCAGGAGGTCCGCGGTCGGCTCGTCGTCGGCCTCCGACGCCGTGGGGAAGACCGAGCGGGCCGTGCGGACGCAGGTCTCGTGGGCCTGGACGAGGCGCCGGACCATCTCCATGGCGTCGGGCTCGTCGTCGTCCTCGGGCACCTCGGTCAGGGCCGCGTAGGCCGAGTAGCTGCCCGGGGCCCGGGACCCGAGCGCCCGGATGCGCTCGGCGATCTCGTCGACGGCCAGCGCGAGCTCGTTGTACTCCTCCTCGAACATGAGGTGGAGGGTGTTGAACATCGGGCCGACGACGTTCCAGTGGTAGTTGTGCGTCTTCAGGTACAGGGTGTACGTGTCGGCCAGGAGGCGGGCCAGGCCGTCGGCGATCTCGGCCCGGACCTCGGGGGCGATGCCGGTGTCGATGGGGGGTGCGGCGCTCACGTCTGCTCCTCGTCGCGTTCGTGTCCGTGGCGGGTGCGGGCCGCTGGGTGCAGCATCCGCACCGCCCGTTCTATTCCGTCGCCCCGGGCGCGCCACGCCACCCCGGCCCGGTGCTTGCGGCGCGCCCGCAGGTCGTGGGACCGTCGCGCCGTGGGCCACGGCCACGAGCACGGACACGGGGCTGGTGCACGCCGCGCCGGGGCCCGGCACCAGCGCCGCCTGGCGGCGTCGTTCGCCCTCGTCGGTGCGTTCTTCGTGGTCGAGGCGGTGGCGGGGGTGCTGACGAACTCGCTCGCCCTGCTCTCCGATGCCGGCCACATGCTCACCGACGTCGTCGGCCTCGGCATGGCGCTCGCCGCGATCCAGCTGGCGACCCGGCACGAGCGGCGGGACGACGCCGGCCAGCACACCTTCGGCCTGTACCGCCTCGAGATCCTCGCCGCCTTCGTCAACGCCGTGCTGCTGCTGGGCGTCGCCGCGTACGTGCTGGTCGAGGCCGTCCGGCGGCTGGACGGGGACGCCGAGGTGCTCGGCGTGCCGATGCTCGTCGTGGCCACGCTCGGCCTGGCCGTCAACCTGGTCGCGTTCGCGCTGCTCAGGGAGGGTGCGTCGGAGAGCCTCAACGTGGAGGGCGCCTACCTGGAGGTCCTGGCCGACACGCTCGGGTCGGTCGGGGTGATCGTGGCCGCCGTGCTGCTCGAGGTCTTCGGGTGGACCTGGGTCGACCCGGTCGTCGGCGCGCTCATCGGCCTGTGGATCCTCCCCCGCACCTTCCGCCTCGGTCGCCAGGCCGTGCGGATCCTGCTGCAGGCCGCGCCCCCGCACGTCGACCTGGGCGCGCTGCGCGCCGACCTCGCCGCGATCGAGGGTGTCGTCGACGTGCACGACCTGCACGTGTGGACCCTCACCTCGGACATGGAGAGCGCGTCGGCCCACCTCGTCGTGGCCGCGGGCACCGACCACCACGCCGTGCTGGACCGGGCCCGGCACCTGCTCGGGGAGGGCTACGCCGTCGAGCACGCGACCCTCCAGATCGAGCCCGTCGACCACGAGGGGTGCGACCGGGTCCACTGGTGACGGCTCGGGTCCCGCGGCCGCCTCGGTAGCGTCCCGCCGTGGCCCGCTCGCCCGCGACCCTCGTCCGGCCCGCCCTCGTCGCCGCAGCCGCGGCGGGCGCGTGGACGGCGCTGCACCTGCGGTCGCCGGCGGTCCGCGCGTGGCGGCCGACGTCGCTCCCGAGCTCGGGGACCGTGCCGCTCGCCCACCGCGTCGGGGGGCCGGCCGACGCGACGTCGAGCGCGCTCCTGCTCCACGGCCTGGTCGCCACCGGCGACGTGTTCGGGCAGACCGCGGACCGGCTCGCCCGGGACCGACGGGTGGTGGTGCCGGACCTGCTCGGCTTCGGACGGTCCCTCGACGAGGCGCGCAGCGACTTCTCCACCGAGGCCCACCTCGACGCCCTCGACGCGCTCGTCGACGGCGCGTGCCCGGACGGGCCGATCTCGATCGGCGCGCACTCGATGGGCAGCGCCCTCGCGCTGCGGTGGGCGGCGCGCCACCCCGACCGGGTCGAGCGCGTCGTGTGCCTGGGCGCCCCGACGTGGCCGTCGCCCGAGGCGGCCCGGCACGGGCTCGGGTCGCTCGGAGCGATGTCGCGGGCGTTCATCCTCGACGAGCGCGTGGCCCGACGGGTGTGCCACCTGAACTGCGCCCACCGGACCCTGGCCGGGGTACTCGGCGCGCTCGCCGCGCCCCGCTGGCCGATCCCGATCTCCCGGCAGTCGAGCCTCCACACCTGGCCCGCCTACCACCAGTCCCTCCTCGACCAGGTCGTCGGCTGCCCGTGGGAGGAGCTGCTCGGCGACCTGGACCGTGCGGGGATCCCGGTCACGCTCGTCCGGGGGCGGCGAGACGGCATCGGTGACGCGGCCTTCGCCCGCGCCGTCACCGACGGGCTGGACCTGGCCTCGCTCGTGGTCGTCGACGGCGACCACACGCTGCCGGCCGCCGAACCCGACCTGCTCGTCGAGGCGCTCGCCGCCTGAGGGGCGGGCCGGTCAGCCCGAGGTCACGACCCGCAGCTCCACGACCCGGAGGACGACGTCGCGCCCGAGGTCGGTGGCGAGGCGCTGCTCGGCGGCGCGCACCTGCGACGCCTCGACCGGCTGGGAGGTGCGCAGCTCGGCGGTCACGACCAGCGGGTCGCCGCCCTCGGTCGACACCTCGACGACCTCGGCGCTCGGGAAGAGGTCGCGGACGTCGTCGGCGGCCAGGCTGTCGCGGCGGGTCTCCTGGAACGCGCCGAGACCGGCCACGACCACGGCGAAGGCTGCCATCGTGGCGGCGACGGCCACGGCCCAGCTGGTGCGCCGACGACGGTCCTCCGACGGCCGGAGGCCCATCCACCACAGCACGACGGCGCCGACGACCACGGCGGAGGTGATGTTGAGCGTGAACAGCAGCAGCGCGCCCGAGGCGAGGTCCACGTCGCGCAGGCCGAGGGCCAGGCCGGTGGTGCACAGGGGCGGGACGAGGGCGGCGGCGATGGCGACGCCTGCCAGCGCGGCCGGGATGTCCTTGCGGGCGGTGGCGTAGGCACCGACGATCCCGGCGGCCATGGCGACGCCGAGGTCGACCACGGTCGGGCTCCCCCGGGCCAGCATCTCCTCGGTGGGGACGTCGATGGGGATGGCGGCCCCCACCCCGTAGGCGAGCAGGATCGTCCCGGCCCCGCCGGCGACGAGGGCGAAGACGGCGCGGCCGAGCACGTCGACCCGGGCGCTGGCCAGGCTGGTGCAGGCCGCCGAGATCGGCCCGAGCAGCGGGGCGACGAGCATGGCGCCGATCACGACGGCGACGCTGTCCTGGAGGAGGCCGAAGGAGGCGAGCAGGGCCGAGACGCCGAGCAGGATGGCGTAGTCGACGGTGAGGGGCGCGCTGGCCCCGGCCCGCCACTGGACCGACTCCCGCTCCAGCGGCGTGAGCGTCGGGCGGAGCGACCCGAGGAAGTGGCGCAGGCGGCGGACGGGGGTGCGCCGGACCGCCGTCCCCCGTGCGAGCACCGCCATGTGGGCGCGGTCGTGGCGCAGCGTCTGCTCGAGCGCTCCCCCCGACGTGAGCCGGGCGATGCCGCGACGGTGGGCGGCGGCGAGGAAGACGACGTCGGTGGTGCGGGACTCGGCGACCAGCCCCTCGCCCGGGTGGGCGGCCTCGACCACGACGCCCTCGGCGTCGAGCCAGGCCGGGACGCGGTCGGCGGCCTCGGCCAGGACCGACTCGGCGAACGTGCGCGACAGCGCCCGGTCGCGCACGTGCACCGCCCGGAGCGGGACCGAGAGCCCGTCGGAGGCCAGGACGGCGAGGGACAGCACGGCGAGGGACTCCTCGGTCCCGTCGATGCCGACCAGCACGCGCTCGATGCCGACCTCGTCGCTGGGCCGGATGGCCAGCACGGCGCACCGGGCGCCCTCGATGACGGCGTCGGCCACGGCGCTGAAGCGCTGCCCGTCCGCGCTGAGGTCCATCCCCATGATGACGAGGTCCGGCTGCTGCTCGCGCAGGAAGTCGAGGATCCCGCGGGACACGGCCGAGGCGTCACGACGCTGGATCTCGATGCCGTTGTCGGGACCGAAGCTCGCGTCGATCGCGTCGCGCAGCAGTGCCGTGGACTCGGCCGACGACTCGGCCTGGGCCTCGTCCGTGACGACGTTCAGCAGGACGAGGCGCCCCTCGTCGGGGTCGAGCATCGAGCGGGCGAGGGTGACGAAGAGCGGCGCGGTCCGGGGGTTGGCCACGGGGATGACGACGCGGTGGAGGCGCTCGGGCCCGCCGCTGCGCTCGACCTCGTCGGCGTCGGCGTCGGCGCGTCGGTCGTCCACGTCGGTCATGGGGCGAGTCTCGCATCCCCGCTCGGCGCGATGATGCGCCCGTGGAGACTCCCGTGGACCCGGTGGTGCGTCGGTGGCTGGCGGCAGGTGATGCCGGGGACGTGGACGCCTTCGACGGGCTGCTCCACGAGGACGTCGTGGCGCTCCGGGACCAGGTGGAGCCAGGCTGACCCGTCGGCGCCGTGGTGGCGGTCGGCCTCACCGACGTGCGCCGCACCGTCCGCAGACCCACTCGGGCTGGTCCGGCTCGACCACGCAGCCGCCGAGCACGATGTGACCGCGGCTCGAGGCCTCGACGAGCGCAGCCGACGGGTACCCGTAGACGATGGGGACCATGGGCAGCTCGCAGTGCTCGGGGGCGTCGGCGTCGTGGAGGTCCATGACCACCGCTACGAGCTCCCCGTGACCGGGACCGGGCATCGGGGAGCGATCGCGGCCACCGGCTGCAGGGTTCCGGGATGCCGCCGTCGACGAGCTGGTCGGGGACGACGCCCGCCGAGCGCTGCTCGCCTCCCACGACGCCCTCGCAGCGGGTCTCGTGCGAGCCGATGCACGCCAGCGCCTGGGTAGTGTCTGCGCAGCGCCGGGATCGCCCCGGCCGATCTCCCGAGGGTGCGATGCAGCGCATACCCGATGCCGAGGGGGGCGCGCTGCGTCCGGTCCGCAGCACCCGGCCGTGGTGGATCGTCGCCGCCGTCGCCGCGCTCGTGAGCGTGCTGGCCGTCGCCACGCTCGCGCTGCTGGTCCAGGATCGCGGACGCGACGCCGTGCGCACGAGCGCCCGCGAGAACCTCGCGAGCTCCGCCTCGCTCACCGCGAGCTTCGTGTCCGAGCAGCTGCGGGGCATCACGGAGCTGCTCGACTCCTACGGGCGCCGCCCGGCGCTGGTCGCAGCGGTCGAACGCCCCGGCGGACCCGACAGCGAGGAGCTGCACCGCCTCATGGGCGAGCTGGTCGCAGCCCGCTCGGACGTGCTGAACGTCGCGGCGGTCTCCGACCTGGACGGCACCTTCGTGGGCTACACCGTCGCCCCGCCTCCGGGTGCCGACTTCTCCGAGCGGGACTGGTTCCGCGGCGTGGTGCGCACCGATCGGCCCTACGTCTCCGCCGCGCTCGTCGGTCGGTCCCCGGGCAGCCCCCTGGCCATCAGCATCGCTGCGCCCGTCCGCGGCACGGACGGGCGGACGACCGCGATCATCGTGGTCGGCTACACCCTCGAGCGGTTCCAGCGGTTCGTCGACGACTTCGCAGCCGAGCAGGACGTCGACCTGACCGTGACGGACCAGGCCGGCGTCGTCATCGCCCGGCCCGGGCCGGCCCCGACCACGCTCGAGGCGCTGACCGCCGACCGCCGCGTCGCCGATGCGCTCGACGGTCGTCGCGGCGTGCTCGACCTGCCCGCCGACGACGGCCGCCCGGCGGTGCTCTCGGCCTACGTGCCCATCCCCGACCTCGGGTGGACCGTCGTCGCGGACCTCCCCCAGAGCCGGGCCTACGCCGAGGTCGACCGGCTCCGCAGCCGCGTGCTCCAGATCACGGTCCCGCTCGCGCTGGCCTTCCTCCTCGGCGGGCTGCTCCTCGCCCGCTCGCTGCGCTCGCGCGACCGTGCCCGGGCCGACGCCGAGCGGCAGGCGTCGATCGCCCGGGCGGTCGTCGAGGCCACCCGGGAGGGGATGACGCTCGTCGATCCCGGTGGCAGGGTGCTGCTCCGCAACGCGACGAACGCCGATCTCGCCACCCAGGTCGGCGTCGAGATCGACGACGGCGACTTCTACGCCGGGATGGCCAGTGCCGCCCCGGCGATGGCCGACCCGGACGCCTACGCCGCGGCGGCGGCCACGATGCGCGACGAACCCGACCTCGCGACGACCGACGAGTTCACCGTGCGCCGCACGGGCCGCTCCTTCAGCCGCTACGCGCAGCCGGTGTTCGACGAGGCGGGATCGCTCATCGGCCGCCTGTTCGTCGTGCGCGAGACGACCGCGGAGCGGGCGGCCGAGGTCGAGGTGCGGCGCGCACTCGCCGAGGCCGAGCGGGCCAACGCGGCGAAGTCCGAGTTCCTCGCCACCATGAGCCACGAGATCCGCACCCCGATGAACGGCGTCATCGGCATGGCCGGACTCCTCGCGGACACCGATCTCGACATCGAGCAGCGCGAGCTCGCCGACGCGGTCCGCCGGTCGGGCCAGGCGCTCCTCGACATCATCAACGACATCCTCGACTTCTCCAAGATCGACGCCGACCTGCTGCAGCTCGAGGACCTCGACTTCGACCCCGCGGTCGTGCTGGAGGAGGTGGGCGAGCTCCTCGCGCCGGTCGCGCACGAGAAGGGCCTCGAGCTGATCGTCGCCGCCGACCCCTCGCTCCCGGGCCGGGTGCGCGGCGACCCGGGACGGCTGCGCCAGGTGCTCGTCAACCTCGTCGGCAACGCGGTGAAGTTCACCGAGCGCGGGCACATCCTCCTCGACTGCACCCGCGACGTCGATGCGCCGCCGCACCTGCTGCGCTTCAGCGTGGCCGACACGGGCATCGGCATCGCTGCCGACGTGCGCGACAGCCTGTTCGAGAGCTTCGTGCAGGCCGACGCCTCGACGACGCGACGCTACGGCGGCACCGGCCTCGGCCTGGCGATCTCCCGCCGGCTGGTGGCGCTGATGGGTGGGACGCTGGAGGTGTCGAGCGAGCCGGGCGACGGGTCGACCTTCTCCTTCTCGGTGCACCTGCCACCCGGCCGCACCGCCGCTCCACCGCACCCCGACCGCCTCGACGCCACGGCGGCACTCGTGGTCGACGACGTGCAGGCGAACGTCGCGGTCCTGGAGGCGCACCTGTCGGCATGGGGGGTCGACACGACCGCGACGACGAGCGCCACGGAGGCGCTGCAGGCGGCGCTCGAGCGCGAGGCAGGGGGCGCGCCCTTCGACGTGGTCATCACCGACTACCTCATGCCCGAGCGCGACGGTCTGGACCTCGCGGGCGCCATCCGGACGCAGCTGCGGCAGCCACCACCGGTGGTGGTCCTGTCGTCGGCCGGCGGGCGCGAGGCCGCTCGCGGTCGCGACACCAGCGGGGTCGCGGTGTTCCTCATGAAGCCGGTCCGCCGGTCGTTGCTCTTCGACGCCGTGGCCACCGCCCTCGGTTCGCCACCGGCCCGGCCCACCGCTCCCGAGCCCGACCCGGCCACGGTGGCCTTCGACCGTCGGTGGCGCGTCCTGGTCGCCGACGACAACGCGATGAACCAGCGGTTCGCCGCGCTGGTGCTCGAGAAGGCCGGCCTGCACGTCGACACCGTCGCCGACGGGGTCGAGGCCCTCGAGGCGGTCGATCGCGGCCGCTACGACCTGGTCCTCATGGACTGCGAGATGCCCGGCCTCGACGGGTACGCCGCAGCGGCCGAGCTGCGACGGCGCGAGGGCGCCGGCGAGCGGCTCCCGATCATCGCCGTGACCGCCAGCGCCCTGGCCGGCGACGCCGAGCGCGCCTACGCCGCCGGCATGGACGCCCACGTCACCAAGCCCGTCGACCGCGAGCTCCTGCTCGCCACCGTCCACCGGCTGCTCCCGGACCGCCCCGCCGAGGACGACGAGCAGGGACCGACGGACGAGGGCGCGTCGCTCGACCTCGCCACGGACGCTGCGCCGCTGCGCGAGCTGCGTGCGCTCGACGACGACGGCGCAGCCCTGACCTCGATGGTCTCCATGTTCCGCCGCGACACACCGCCCCGCCTGGCCGACCTCGCCGTGGCCCTGGCCGCCGACGACCGGGCCGAGGCGACCCGGATCCTGCACCTGGTCACGGGATCGGCGGGCGTCCTCGGAGCGCTGGGCCTGCTCGATGCGTGCCGAGCGCTGGATGCGGCCTGCCGCGCCGACGGCCCGGTCGATCCCGGCCTCCTGCCTGCCGTGGTCGGCGCGTACGAGGCGACGGTCGACTGGCTCGAGGCCACCTCCGCCGCCCTCGTGCCGGGAGACCCGCCCGACCTCGCGACCGAGACCGGTCCCCGACCGTGAGCCCGCCCCCCGACGCAGCTGCGCCCACGGTCCTCGTCGTCGACGACGACGACTCCGCCCGGTTCCTGGCCCGACTCCTGCTCGAGCGGGCGGGGTTCTCGGTGCTGGAGGCGACCGACGGCCCCGAGGCGCTCGAGGTGGCGCAGGGCGGTGGGGCCGGCCTGGTCGTGCTCGACAGCCGGATGCCGCGGATGGACGGCCTGCAGGTCCTCGCTGCGCTTCGGGCCGAACCGACGACGACGGCGCTCCCGGTCCTGTTCCTGACAGCAGGCAGCGCGGACGAGCAGGACGCCGCCCTGGCAGCGGGCGCGAGCGCGTTCGCCTGCAAGCCGGTCGCCTTCGACGCGTTCATCGCCCAGGTGCGCGATCTCCTCGGCGACGGGTGACGACGCCGGAGCCGACCCGCAGCAGGGAGTCACGTCACGGGTCGGGGGGACGACGGTTCGGGAGAACGGCGAAGGCCCTTCCCGAGAGCTTCGGAAAGGGCCTGTGACCTGGGCAAACGCCCGAGTTGGTGGCGGGGGCAGGATGTGAACCTGCGACCTTCGGGTTATGAGCGATTTGAACCCCGTCCAGCCCGTGTCGTCGAGTGCCCCTCAGCACCCCTGAGCAGGGAGTTCTCGTGACGGCCCGTCCAGCCAGTTCGCTGAGAACCAGTCCGTACGCCGGTGTTCGTTAGACAATCCGTTAGACGCCGACCGCTGCACCTCGCCGAGTACACGAGGGTCCGCTCCCGAGATGTCAGCCAGCCCGCTGGCCGAGCTCGTGCTCGACGGCCCTGCGGATCCAGCTCGACACCGACCGATCGTCGGCCTCGGCCGCGGCCCGGAGCGCCTCGAGCGTCTCGGGGTCGAAGCGGACCGGGACCATCTCGCTCAGATTCCCGCGGCGGCGCCGGCCGGCTCCCTGCGGGGTCTGGTTCCCTGGATCGGCGTAGAAGTCGTACTCCTCATCTCGGGTCATCTGCTTCTTGGTCATCGGTCCTCCCGGTAACGGTCGGCGAGATGGATGGCTGCCTCGTAGCAGCCGATCGGACGGCATTTCGTGGGATCGCCGGAGTTCGGCGGTGCCAGCGGCACGACGAGCACCCGGCCCTCGACCTCGGAGACCATCAGCCAGTGGGCCGGCGGGATCGCCGGGTAGAAGATCGGGTCGCCCCGCCACACATCGAAGATGTCGTCGATGCCGAGGTGAGGATGCTTGAACAGGTGCGCGGCCTGGTGATCGATCTCGAACGGGTCGTCGTCGTCGAGTCGTTCGATGTCGAACGGTTCAGCCACACCACATCACTGTATTACAACCGCATACGCATCGGAAGGCCTGGAAGACCTGGAGACCTCGCAGCTGAGGGTTTCGAGACACCTCTCACTGGCATGGCCTACCGGCACCTTGCGGGCACGTCCCGCGACCTATGGCGGAGCGGTAGGGGTCGGCCGCAGGCCTGAAGGAGACGGCTGAGAGGCAAGAGTTCGAAATCGTCCTTCTGCTTCGCGTGGTGCGTCGCTATCGTCTGGGCGTTCGCTGACACCTCGGGGGTGCATCGTGCGAGCTCACCTCGCAGCCTGAGACCCGACTGGGCTCATCACCATCACTGATCCGGCGCTCGACGTTGCCGGTCTGTCGTTGATCCGCTCGCGCGCTGCCGAGGTGGGACATTCCTGTGGACTCTTCGTTGACCACCGCGTATCTG
>CAZCEZ010000005.1:0-17386 GCA_964497795.1 uncultured Acidimicrobiaceae bacterium
GCTGCTCGCCGCCGGCGCCTCGATCGCCGTCGGCCGACGTCGTCGCACCTGACCGGGCGCCGCGCAGGCTCCCACGAGCTCGGCATCCGTCCCTAGGGTGCCGGCCATGACCGGCTGGAACTTCGCCGACGCCTGGGAGACGGTCGCCGAGACCCTCCCCGACGCACCCGCCCTCCTCCACGGCGACCGGGTCGTCTCCTGGGCCGACCTCGACGCCCGGGCCGACGGCGTGGCCGCCGCCCTCCTCGCCGCCGGCGTGGCCGAGGGCGAGTCGGTCGCCCAGTACTGCCACAACCGACCCGAGTACCTCGAGTCGGTCTTCGCGGCGTTCAAGCTCGGCCTGGCGCCGGTGAACACGAACTACCGCTACGTGGACGACGAGCTCGTCTACCTGTGGGACAACGCCGACGCCGGCGCCGTCGTGTTCGACGCACGCTTCACCGAGCGGGTCGAAGGCATCCGCGCCCGCGTCCCCGGCGTGCGGGTCTGGCTGCGCGTCGAGGACGGGACCGGGGGCGACTGCCCGGCGTGGGCCACGCCGTACGAGGACGCCGCCGGCAGCGGCGCCACCCGCGCCGCAGCGCCGTGGGGCCGCTCCGGTGACAGCCTGTACCTGCTCTACACCGGTGGGACCACGGGCATGCCCAAGGGCGTCATGTGGCGCAACGACGACCTGTTCCTCGTCCTCAACGAGGGCGCGCCCCGGCGCCGCCAGCTGCCCGAGGACGCCGACCTCGACGCGCTGCGCGCCGTGCTGGCCGACGGCCCGGGGATCCGGACGCTCCCGGCCTGCCCGCTCATGCACGGCACCGGCGCCTTCAACGCCTTCACCGCCCTCTCGGTCGGCGGCTCGGTGGTGACCCTGACCGGCGAGCGCTTCGACGCCGTCGAGCTGCTCGACGCCGTGGAGGCGAAGGGCGTGAACAACACCGCCATCGTGGGCGACGCCTTCGCCAAGCCGATCCTGGCCGCCCTCGACGCCGACCCCGACCGCTGGGACATCTCGAGCCTCAAGGTCGTCGTGTCCTCGGGCGTGATGTGGAGCCGGGAGACCAAGCAGGGCCTCCTGCGCCACCACCCCCGGATGCTGCTCGTCGACACGCTCGGCTCCTCCGAGGCGATCGGCATGGCGTCGTCGGTCTCGACCGGGTCCGACGACGCCGGCACCGGGGCGGCGGCGACCGCCACCTTCACCCTCGGTCCGTCGACCAGGGTCATCGCCGACGACGGCAGCGAGGTCCACCCCGGCGAGGACCGGATCGGCAAGCTCGCCATCCGGGGCCGGACGCCGATCGGGTACCACAAGGACCCGGCCAAGTCGGCCGAGACCTTCGTGCGCATCGGCGACGACACGTTCTCGATGCCCGGCGACTACGCCCGGGTCGAGGCCGACGGCACGCTCGTGCTGCTCGGCCGGGGATCGGTCTGCATCAACACCGGCGGCGAGAAGGTCTTCCCCGAGGAGGTCGAGGAGGTCCTCAAGACCCACCCGGACGTGCTCGACGCCGTCGTGGTCGGGCTCCCCGACGAGCGCTTCGGGCAGGCCATCACCGCCGTCGTCGAACCGCGAGCGGGGCGCTCCCCCGCCGGCGAGGACCTCGTCGCCCACGTGAAGGCCCACCTCGCCGGCTACAAGGCCCCCAAGGCCGTCGTCGCCGTCGGCTCGCTGGGCCGGGCCGCGAACGGCAAGGTCGACTACAAGCGGTGGACGGCCCACGCGGCCGCCGAGCTCGGCGTGGCCCTCCCGGGCTGACCGCAGGCGGCGTGCCGGGCCTTTTCCGCCCCGGCTGGCAACGGGCGTAGCCTGCCCAGCCATGACCCTCACCTTCGATGGAAAGGTCGCGATCGTCACCGGTGCAGGTGGCGGACTCGGCCGTTCGCACGCCCTCGAGCTGGCTCGGCGCGGCGCCCACGTCGTCGTCAACGACCTCGGCGGCGCCGTCGACGGCACGGGCGGCGACGACACCGCAGCCCAGAAGGTCGTGGACGAGATCAAGGCGGCCGGCGGCGAGGCCGTCCCCAACTACGACTCGGTCGCCACGCCCGAGGGCGGCGCCAACATCGTGAAGACCGCGATCGACGCCTTCGGCAAGATCGACATCGTCATCAACAACGCCGGCATCCTGCGCGACACCTCCTTCGCCAAGATGACCCCCGAGCAGCTCGAGCCCGTGCTCGACGTCCACCTCAAGGGCGCGTTCTACGTGACCCAGCCCGCCTTCGTGCAGATGAAGGAGCAGGGCTACGGCCGGATCGTGAACACGGCGTCCGGCGCCGGCATCTTCGGCAACTTCGGCCAGACCAACTACGGCGCCGCGAAGATGGGCCTCGTCGGCTTCACCAACGTCCTCGCCCAGGAGGGCGCGAAGTACAACATCAAGGCCAACGCCATCGCCCCGGTGGCCGCGACCCGCATGACCGAGAACCTCCTCGGCCCGCTCGCCGACAAGCTCGGCCCGGAGTACATCACCCCGGTCGCCGTGTACCTGGCCAGCGAGGACTGCGAGGTCACCGGCGAGGTGTACTCCTGCGGTGGCGGTCGCGTCGCCCGCATCTTCGTGGGCGTGACCCCCGGCATCGTCGACGACGAGCTGTCGGTCGAGACCATGGCCGAGAAGCTGGCCGACATCCGGGCCGAGGACGGCTACGAGGTCCCCGACTCGATGAACGCGGAGATGGGCATCGCCATCAAGGCGCTCTCCTGAGCCGCTGACGTCGCCCGGTCCGCGCCGGTCGACGACCTCCTGATCCCCGAGCGCGTTCCGCGCTGCACGGTCCGTCCGACGGCGGACCGGCGGTTCGGACCGCAACCGCCCATGTCGGCGGATTGCACGCGCTCGCTCCCGCCTCCCACCGGCGGGAGGACCGCCGCAGCGGTTGACCCGTGCGCCGCCGAGGAGTCCGATCGTGGGGATGGGCCGAACGGCCCATCCCCACGCCTCCCGGCGACGACGTCGCGGGACGCAGCCGGATCCTGTGGGCGGGACGACGGCAGAGGAGAGAGCGGTGGAACACGAACGTTCCGGTGTCCTCGGCGCGCCCGGCGCGCCCGAGGGGACCACGAGGAGGGCGAGCGGACGACGGCTGCGACGGGCGGTGATGGCGGCGCTCGCCGCGCTCGGCCTGATCAGCCCGGTGGTGATCCAGTCCGCGACCGCCGGTGCACTGGTGCCCGTCTCGGGCGTCTTCGAGCTCGAGGGGGACCTCGTCGACGACGTCGGCGCGCTCGACGACTGGGAGGACCTGCTCGGTGGCGGCGGATCGGCCGACGTCACCACGGCCATCCCGATCTTCGACGGCGCGGACGCGCCGACGGACACCAGCTACTGGAAGGGGGGCGGGTCCAAGGACGTCAACGACATCGACCGCTGGGCGTACTCGGGCACCGACGTCGCCCCGGACAAGAACGAGATCGTCAACGCAGCGGCGGCGGCCTACTTCGTGGGCCCCGACGACGAGCTGGTCATCACCTTCGCCGCGGACCGGTACTCGAACGACGGCGACTCGGCGATCGGGTTCTGGTTCTTCAAGCAGGAGGTGGAGCGGGACGGGAGCGGCGGCTTCACCGGCCAGCACACCGACGGCGACGTGCTGGTCATCTCGGACTTCAACGAGGGCGACAAGGACAACACCGTCCTCGTCTTCGAGTGGGCCGCCGGGAACCTGGTGCCGAGGCCCCTCGCCGCGGCCGGGAGCTACGACTGCATCGCCGCGAACGTGAGCGATCAGGCGTGCGCCACGCAGAACGACGACCCGGTGAGCGAGATCGCCGGCTGGGACTACGAGCCCAAGCCGAACGTCGCCGTGCCGGACGTCGGCGGCGTGGAGCAGTACCCGTCGCACACGTTCCTCGAGGGGGCCATCAACATCAACGCCGTGTTCGGCGCCGAGGCCGACAAGTGCTTCGCGTCCTTCCTCGCCGAGACCCGGTCGTCGACCAGCACGACGGCGCAGCTGAAGGACTTCGTCCTCGGCTCGTTCCCGATCTGCGCGCCGTCGACCGACCTCACCGCGAGCACGACCGACGGCGGGACCGCGGGACCGGAGGTGGCCGTCGTCGGCGACGTCGTCAACGTCGGCTTCGCCGAGGTCAACGACGGGAACGTCGAGCTGACCGACGTGTACGTCGACGCCTCCACCGACGTGAGCGGCCTCGGCTGCATGGCCGGCGACCTCGGGCCGGTGGCGACGCTGGCGGCCGGGGCGAGCACCAGCTTCGACTGCAACGTGACGACGCCGCTCACCCCGCAGGTGATCACCGTGACGGGCATCGGGCACGGGACCGACCCTGCCGGGCGCGACACCACGTACTGCGCCGACCCGGCCTCTGCTCCCGACGACGTCGTCTGCGACGCAGACGAGCTCGACACGGCCCAGATCGTGACGATCGCGCCGTCGACGGTCCTGTCGGCCTCGGCGCTCCCGACGACGGCGAAGCAGGGGGATCCGGTGACGTTCACGATCACGGAGACCAACGACGGCGTCGCCCCGACCGGCTACTCGTCGTACCTCGGGCTGAGCAGCGTGTCGGTCACGGCGTCGGGGGCGGACCCGCTGCTGGCCGCGGCCTGCCAGTCGGGGCTCGACACCGGGCCGACGGCCGGGGACACCGACGCCGACAGCGTCCTGGACTTCGGCGAGACGTGGACGTTCAGCTGCACCGTCAACGCGCCGGCGAACGCCTTCGGGCTGACCTTCGACGCGGCCGGCACCGTGCTGGCCGGGACGAGCTACCAGAAGACGCACGGCTCGGCGGCGGGGAACGCGATCGTCGACCTCGGCGAGCGGAGCAGTGCGACGGTGTCGGTGGTCAACCCGAACACGCAGATGACGGTGACGGCCTCCGCGGCCATCTCCTACACCTTCGCCGAGCAGAACCTCGGAAACGACCCACTCGCGCCGGTCGGCGGGGTCCACACGGGCATCCTGTCGACCGACGCCGGGATGTGCACCGCGGATCCCACCTACACCGGCGGTGACGCCGACAACGACACGATGCTCGACCCCGGTGAGACGTGGACCTTCACGTGCAGCGGCGGGACCCTCACGGGTCCTGCGGGCGACACCGGGTCGACCACCACCGGCGACGTCGGCGGCAACGGGCACGGCATCGACTCGACCGGGGACGACGTGACGTACTGCGCCGGTGGCGTGGCACCGAACCTGACGACCCAGTGCGACCAGGACGAGCGGGACACGGTGCGGATCACCATCGTCCACAACGCCCGCGGCTGAGGTCGTCTCGGGCGGGCTCCCGCCGGGTTCCGGGGGCCGGGGAGCGATCCCCGATCCCCGGGCTCGGCCCGGACCACCGCACCGGCCCCGGGCCGATGGCCCGGGGCCCGTGCGCGCTCAGACCCGGAGCAGCCGGATGTCGCCGCCGACCTGGACCGACAGGTCGCCCCCGGCCGTGGACCCGAGCGGCCGGTAGGCCTCGCCGAGGGCGCGAGCGGTGGTCCAGCCGCCGCTGGTCAGGGTCCGGGTGACGACCGCGGCGAAGTCCCCGGTCGTCGGGTCGACGGGGTGGTAGGCGACCACGGCTGCGCCGTCGGGACGGACGCCGAGGGCGATGGGCGCGACGCGCTCGGACCGGTCGGGCGTGAGCGCGAACGAGGGGGTGCCGTCCACGGCGAGGGACACGACGGCGACCCGGCTCTCGATCCGCAGCCCGGCGTCGGTCTGGAACATGCGCCGGTCGTTGCTCTGGTAGGCGAGCAGGACCCGCCCCCGTGCCGGGTCGGCCACCACGGCGAGGTCCGGGTCCTCCCCGTCGGGGCCGACGTCACCGTGCTCGGAGATCGAGAGGAAGTACGGATCGGTCTCGGCGACCACGAGCGCGTCGCCGGACCACGTCAGGCGGGCCCGCCCGATGGCACCCCAGGCGTCGGGGTTGGACAGGAGCCAGAGCGAGCCGTCCGCCGGGTGCTCGACGAGCACCTGGTCGGTGGTGTTGGTCGGGATGAAGGTGAGGGGGCCGATCGTCGACCAGGCCTGTGCTGCGGTCCGCCGGTAGGCGACGTGCTGGCCCTGGGGCCCGGTCGCGCCGTGCTGGTGCCAGGCGAGCACGACGCCGCCCGAGGACGTGGCCGTGAGGGCACCGGGCCGGCTGTCGCCGTCGCCGAAGGTCCGCCGGCCGACCAGCGAGGCCTCGACGGGGACGCCGTCGGACCAGCGGACCGAGTAGTGCCGCACGACGATCGGCCCGAACCCGCCGGACACGAACAGGTCGGTCGGGGTCGGCCAGGCGACGTCGGCCGCGAGCCAGCCGTCGGCCGCGTCGAGGGGGAGCCGGAGCACCGAGGTCGCAGCGGCGTCGGACCGCAGCTGGATCGAGGGCGCCTTCGTGCCGTCCCGGTAGAGGACGCCGGTCAGGTCGCCGTGGGTGACGAGGTCGCTGACGGCGAGGGAGGTCAGGGTCCCGCTCGCGGCCGGGTCCCGGACCACGAAGTCGAACGGGTCCGCCGGGGAGGCCGCGTCCTGTGCCGTGACGGGCACCTCGGTGGTGGCCGAGTTGCCGGACGCATCGGTCGCGGTGACGGCGAGCACGTGGTCGCCCGCGGTCAGCGACAGGGACGCCGACCAGCTCGCGGTGCCGTCGGCGACGACCGGGGCGCCCCCGTCGACCCGGACCTCGACGCGGGCCACGCCACCGTCGTCGGATGCGGAGCCCGATGCGGTCACCGTCCCCGCGGCCACGGTCGCGCCCGCGCTCGGTGCCGAGACGGTGAGGCTCGGCGCGGTCGTGTCGGGCTCGGCCCGGTCGACGACCACGACCACGGTGGCCGAGGTCGCGTTGCCGGCCTGGTCCGAGGCGGTCACCGTGAGCACGTGGGAGCCCGCCGGGAGGCTGCTCGTGTCGAGGCGCCCGGCCCACGTCGAGGTCCCCCGCGCCAGGTCGCCGGTGACGGCGCCGACGGTGCCGGAGACCGCGGCGACGCCGGTGTCGTCGCCGGCCTCGGCGGCGACGTCGACGTGGTCCGAGACGACGGCGCCCTCGGTCGGGGCGAGGATCCGCAGGGTGGGTGCCGTCGTGTCCGACGGCGTGCACCGCTTCCCCTTGCAGGTGCCCCCGTCGCCGGTGCTGGTCGAGCCACCGCCGTTCCCCCCGCCCTTGCCGCCCGGGGCGGCGTCGGCGATGCCGGGGCTGCCCACCAGGAGCAGCGCGACCAGCAGCAGGGCGCAGGTGGACAGGACGGATCGGCGGGACGGCGTGGGCATGTGGCGGCACCTCGTGTGGGCTCGGGACCACGGGCCCGGCCTCGACGGCCGCCCGCGGTGGGCTCTCCCCCGAGGCATCGGCCACCTGCCGTGATTCTTGAATCACGGAAAGTGCGGATACCGCCGATCCTGCCGGATCCGGGCGCGCCTTCCCGGTCGCCCTGCGCCGAACGCGCCGCTTCGGGCGATCGGGGCTCGGCGGCCCGGCCGTCAGATCCCGTCGAGGACGCGGGCTGCGACCTCGAGGTCGTCGGGCGTGTGGGGTGGTGGCAGGTACACGATCCCAAGGTCCAGGCCCGCAGCGGCGAAGGCCTCGGCCTGCCCGACGAGGGCACCGGGGTCGGCACGGTCGAGCCGGAGGTGCGCCGAGGTCGTGATCTCCGCCGGGTCCCGGTCGAAGGACTCGCAGTGGCGGGCGAGGACCCCCTTCAGCCGGACGTACTCCTCCACCGGCCCACCGACGTAGTTCCAGTGCTGGGCCACCCGTGCCACGGTGCGCAGCGTCCGGCGCTCGCCGCTGCCGCCGATGCAGATGGGCGGGTGCGGCCGCTGGATCGGCTTGGGTTCGCAGTGCGCGCCCTCGAGCACGTAGTGCTCGCCCGCGTAGGTCGTCCGCTCCTGGGTGAGCAGCGCCACGATCACGTCGCAGGCCTCGTCGAAGCGGTCCATGCGCTCGGCGATCCCTCCGAGGTCGATGCCGTAGGCATCGGCCTCGTCGGTGTTCCAGCCGGCGCCGAGCCCCAGCTCGAGGCGTCCGTGGGAGATGTGGTCGAGGGTCGCCGCCATGTTGGCCAGCACCGCCGGGTGCCGGTACGGGATGCCGGTCACGAGCACGCCGACGCGGAGCCGGGTCGTGGCCTGGGCCAGCGCGGTGAGCGTGAGCCAACCCTCGAGGCAGGGTCCGCTCCGGTCGCTGAAGATCGGCTCGAAGTGGTCGAAGGTCCAGCCCGACTCGAACCGCTCGATGTCGTCGGCGGCCCGCCACACGGCGAGCATGTCGTGCCAGGTCGTCTCCTGCGGCGAGGTCTTGAAGGCGATGCGCATCGGCGGAGTCTCGCGCCGGCGCCGGCCGTGGGGCGCCGGTCCGCTCAGGCGACGGTGCCGAGCCAGGCCTCGCACCGGTACGTGATCGCCATCGAGCCGCCGTGGGCGTCGATGACCTCGCCGACCGCGCGGTGGAGGGCGGTGCGTCGCTCGACGGGCAGCTGCACGTGGTTCGAGTGGGTCCCGAGCAGCTCGACCCACGCCCGCGACGTGTACGTGGCCCGGACCCGGTGCTCGACGACCTCGGCGAGCGCGAACCCCGCCGGGGGCGGATCGGTGGCCAGCGGACGTCCCTTGGACGGGGTCGCGGCCGCAGCGAGCGACGAGACCATCGACGGCTCGAGCCGCTCGTAGAGGGCGTCGAGCTCGGCCCGGACGGGGTCGCCGTCGTCCCACTCGGGGCGGTTCCAGAACAGGGCGACCAGACCGCCGGCGCGGACCACCTCGACCGCCCGGGCCAGTCCTCGGTCCGGCTCGACCCAGTGCCACGCCTGCCCGCAGGTCAGCAGGTCCGCGCTGTCGGGCGGCCGTGTGCAGGTCTCGAAGTCGGACTCCTCGACCTGCCAGCCGGTGCCGGCCAGGTTCCGGCGGGCGACGGCGGCCATGCCGGGATCGGGCTCGACCCCCCAGCCGCGCAGGCCGAGGTCGGCCAGGGCGCGGGCCACGCGCCCGGTCCCGGTGCCGACGTCCACGACGTCGGCACCGGGACCGACCCGGGCGACGAGGTCGTCGAGGAGCGCACCGGGGTAGCCGGGGCGGTGGGCGTCGTAGGCGTCGGCGACCGCGCCGAAGGCCAGGCGCTGCGGGATGCCGTCGGCCACGGTCAGCTCGCCGTCCGGGGCGGGCCGGCGCGGAGGGCGTCCTCGTCGAGGCGGTCGCACGTGAGCAGCCACGTCGCCCCGAGCTCGGCGCACAGGGCGTCGTGGCCCGGACCGAACGCGTCCACGCGGGGGACGAGCACCTCCCCGTCGCCGCCGGCGTCGCGGTACCAGCCGAGGAGGTCCCGCAGCTGGGCCTCGCGCGCCCCCTCGGGGACGGCGGGATCGAGCCCCTCGCCGAGGCCGTCCCAGTCGGGCATCACCCCGTCCCAGGAGGCCGCCCGCCGGAAGCCCCGCCGGTTCGGCCACCGGGCACCGAGCCAGATCGGGGGTCGGGGCGAGCGTGCCGGCGTGGTCCGCAGCGACACCGCCTCGAGCGAGCGGTCCCGGTCGGCGACGGTCACCTCCTCGCCCCGGAGCAGTCGGTCGAGGACGTCGAGGGCCGCCTCCTGCCGTGGCCCGAGGGCGTCGCGCGCCACGCCGAGCCCCCGGTGCTCGACCTCGTTGCCGATGCCGATGCCGAGCACGAGCCGCCCGCCCGACAGGCGGTCGACGCCGGCCGCGGCGCGCGCCACGGCGACGACGTCGCGGGCCACCAGTGGCGTCACCCACGTGCCGAGGACGACGCGCTCCGTGACCGCCGCCATGGCGGCGAGGAGCACGAAGGGGTCGTCGTGGTCCTCCATCACGGCGTCGCTCACGAACACGCCGTCCCACCCGCCGTCCTCGGCCGCCCGGGCCAGCGCCACGCTGGTCCCCGGGTCGTGGACGGCGCCGTTGCGGATCCAGAACCCGTGTCGCACCGTTCCTCCCTCCCGTCGTCGGCTCCGAGCGAACCTAGGCCGCACCGAGCCCGGCCGCAGCCGGGGGCGGCACCGCCTCCCGCCGTCCGCCCGGTCGGCGGGCGACCGGGCCCCCCGCAGCGGCACGTGGATCGCGTACAACGGGGGCAGCGACGCGGGAGGGACGGGACATGTCGGAGCGAGGCTTCGGATCGGATGCGCACGAGGGAGACGGGGCACCGCCCGTCCCGCCGCCCGTCGGCCAGGGGCAGCCGCTGCCCCCACCGCCGCCGCACGCGACGGCGACCGCCTCCGGGGAGCGAGCGGACCCGCGCGACGACCACCCGTGGCTGGTCCACGTCATGCTCATCGTCGTCGTGAACGTCGCGGTCGCGCTGTCCCTGTACGTGTTCCTCCTCGGGTTCGTGTGGCTGGCCTACATCGTCCGGTCCACCGGCGGCCGTGCCCGCGACCTGTGGCTGCTCCTCGTCCCGATCGCCGGGAACTACGTCATGTTCCGGCACCTCTGGCGGTACACGGCGAAGGTCCCGTACTGGCGGGTCCGGGACGACCTGGAGCCCACCCGGTTCGTCGGGCCGGGCCGGAACCTCTTCGGGGTGGCCTGACTCCGAGACCGTCCGGTCCGAGCGGGCTCAGGCCTCGGCGAGGGCGAGCGTCCCGGCTCCACCGTCGAGGACGACGGCGGAGCCGTCGGGCACGGCGGTGGCCGACTCGCCGAGGTTCGTCACGGCGGGCAGGCCGAGCTCGCGCACGATGATCGAGCCGTGGGAGAGGTCGCCGCCGATGGCGACGGCCACGCCGGCGACCTGGGTGAGGATCGGGATCCACCCGGCGTCGATGCTCCGGGCCACGAGGATCGTGCCGTCCGGATCGGCGCCCTCCGGGAGCGCGGCGGGCGGTTCGTGGGCGACGAGGGCCCGACCCTCGACGCGCCCGGACACGAGGGGCACGCCCCGCCAGCGGTCGGCGCCCGCCACGACCCTGCCGGCGATGGCGTCGAGGTCGTCGTGGCGGTGGATCACGTCGGGCAGGCGCAGCCGGGCGAGGGCGTCCCGCTCGGCCCGGCGTGCCGCGATGCGCTCGGCCGGGACGGCGACACCCCGGTCGAGGTCGCGCAGCTCCTCGACGGTGCAGTCCCACACGGCCTCCGGCTCGGGGAGCAGGCCGCCGGCCGCGGCGCGGCGGGCGGCGGCGACGAGGGCGTCGCGGACGTCGGCGAAGGCGCGCATGGCGTCGTCCCGGAAGGCCTCCCGGCCGGCCATGGCGGGGGCCGCCACGGCCCACAGGGGCCAGGTCAGCACCTGCGCCGCCGTCCACGGCGCCCGCTGCGGCGGACGGATGCGGCCGGCGGCGACGGCGGCCCGGATGGGGGTGGGGTCGTCCCGGTAGCGCGGTCGGGCGAGGTCCGACTCGTAGACGCCCCGGTGCCCGAACCGGTCCAACCAGGTGGCCAGGTCGGCCTCCACGTCGTCGCCCCGGACCGCGACCTCGGCGAGCGGCGCCAGCTCGTCGAGGGCCCGGTTGGCCGCCGTCCGCTGCCGGGTGGCGTGGCCGGCCAGGGTGCCGGTGGCGCGGAGCAGGCCGACCGGCACGGCCATGGTCGTCGCGAGGCCGGTCATCGTCTCGACGATGGCGACGTACGCGTCGTGCGCGGCGTCGAGCACGTCACCGAAGCGGGGCCCGTCCGGAGCGGCGGCCACGGCCTCGGCCCGGGTGCGGATCCGGTCACCGGCCCGGCGGGCGGCGGGCACGGCCAGACCCTGGGCCACGCCGAGGCGGAGGTAGGTCCGCCACCGTGCGGCGATGCGCCCGGGTCGCAGCGGCTCGTCGACCTCGACCTCGCCGCCCATCGAGTCGGCGAGCAGCGCCGTGGGCAGGCCGAGGGCCCGCAGGACGTCGGTCATCATCGACAGGTTCAGGTACGGGCGGCCCAGGAAGGTCTCCACGTAGGGCCGGTCGACGGGCAGCGTCGGATCGGCCCGTCGGTAGAAGCCCATGAGGTCGAACCGGGCCGACTCGATCACCGACGTCATCAGCACCGACGGCAGCTCGGGGAGGATCTCCTTGTGGTTGGCCACGGTGAACGCCTCGTCGCGCACCGGTGGCCGGGTGACGGGACGGGCCTGGACGATCCAGCAGGTGGCGCCGTCGTCGGCCCACTCGACGTCCCAGCCGGTGGCGCCCTCGGGCGCGTCGCCCAGGACGCGGCGCAGGTCTCGCAGGGCGACCTGCAGGCGTCCCCGCCAGCCGTCGGCACCGCCGCGGGGTCGCTCCCGGCGACGGAGGCGGGCCAGCGTGGCGCGCTCGCCGGCCACGTGGCCCGACACGAGGCCCTCGGCCAGCCCGTCGGTCCAGTCGACCAGGTCGTCCTCCCAGCCCACCTCGGTGAAGGCGACCCCGGCCACGACGGCGGGCACCTGCGCCATCACGAGCACGTCGGCGCGGACCCCGTCGGGGGCCGAGGTGGCGACCTCGGCCACGGCCCGGGCCAGGGCCGCACGATCCCGGGGATCGACGCCGAGCACGGTGGTGAAGGCCCCGGCAGCCGCGGTGTCGAGCCCGTCCTCGGCCCGGAACGCCGAGCGCACGGCGACCCGTGGCGGTCCCCCGTCGGCGCCCGCCCACGCGGGGCTGTCCGCCCACGGCCGCGCCGCGACCAGCGCCGCGACCGCGCCGGCGGCGTCCCGGTCGAGGGACCCGCCGACGAGGACGAGGGCGGGCGGCACCGCGACCCGACCGTCCGCGGCCAGCGGGTCGAGGCGAGCGGCCTTGCCGGCCACGTCGAGGCCGGCGAGCCGGCCGGAGCCCACGGGCACCGGCACGGCACGGGTGGGGCCCGGTGCGACCGCCGCGGCCGACGCCGGGCTCACGATGCCCGGGCCGGGGCGTCCTCCGCGCCCCGGGCGTCGGACTCGGCGACGAGGGAGCGGGCGATGGCCGCGACCCGCTCGGCGTACCCGTCGGGATCGGTGACCATCGGGAAGTGGCCCCAGCCCGGGACCGTCGTCACGGTCGCCTCGGGCACCAGCGGGCGGTAGCGCTCGACGTGGTCGACGTCGAGGACCCGGTCGTCCTCGCCCCACAGCAGCGACGTGGGCACGGCCACCGGGCGGAGCGCGTCGAACCAGGCCGGGGTCAACCAGTCGAAGGCGTCCTCGAAGCCCTCGCAGCGGGCGTACTCGGCCAGGAAGCGGTCGGAGACCTCGGCGGGCACGTCGGGGCCGAACAGCCGCCCGCGGGCCGCGACCCGGACCGGGGGCGAGGCGATGGCGTGCTTCACCGCTCGCCGCACGGGTCGGGGGCGCATGAGCAGCGGGAACAGGCGCCGGTCGAGGTCGACGCCGACGATGCTGTGCAGGATCAGCCCGTCGACCAGGGGGCCGTCGGCCACGGCCGGGCCGCTGCGGACCTGGAGCGCCGACAGGGCGATCGACCCGCCGATGCCGTGGCCGAGCAGGACGCGGGGCCGGGGCAGCCGGGCCACGAGGGCGGCCAGGTGCGCGCCGTGGTCGGCGGCCGAGCGGATGCGGGCCTGGGCCGGTTCCTCGCCGAAGCCGGGCAGCTCGAGGGCGACCAGGTCGACGTCGTCGGCCAGCGGGCGGGGCAGCCGGGAGAAGCGGAACGCGCCGCCCCCGTTGCCGTGGACGGCTGCCACGGTGATCACGGTGCGACCTCCACCCCGGGCGAGGGCTGCTCGACGGCGGGCGGGCGGACGTGGCCCCACGCCCACGCCAGCAGGGGCAGCTGGAGCGGCAGGCGGACCCAGGAGACGGCGCCCCGCACGTCGGTCGGTGGGTGCGTCAGGGCGTCGTTCCAGTTGGCGGACCACACGACGGCGAGCGTGGCGAACGTGAGCCCGGCGCCGAGCCGGGCCGTGTCGCGGCGGGCGAGCAGCGCGCCGCAGGCCAGCTCGACGACGCCGGACCCGTACGTCCAGGCCCGGGCCGGGCCCGGCACCCAGTCCGGCATGAGGGCGTCGAAGAACCCCGGGGCGACGAAGTGGGTGACGCCGGCGCCGGCCATGAGGCCGGCGAGCACCTGGCGGGACCGGTCGCGCACCACGGGATCCGGGGTCGGCGCAGCGGGGCGTGGCATGCACCGAGGCTACGGAGCCCCGGCGGCGGACCCACCCGGTCCGCGAGCCGCGCTCAGGTGACGGCCTGGCCGGCGAAGGCGACCTGGAAGTCGATGGGCGCGTCCGGCGCCGGGACGAGGGCCAGGCCCCGCTCGTCGGTCGGGTCGGCGAAGGCGAGCAGCGGGATGGTCCACGTCCCGTCGGCGCCGCGCTGGGCCGCGACGCAGGCCTCCGGATCCCACTCGGGTGCGTCGGCCAGGGCCTGGTCCTCACCCGCCTGCCAGCCGGCGTCGACGATCTGGCAGGCCTGGACCGGGGACGCGTCGAAGGGCCCGCCACGACGTCCGGCGGCGTCCTCGGCGAGCACCAGCGCGGACCGGTCGCCGGAGAGGCGGACGAACGCGACCTTGTCGACCTGGCCGACGCGGTTGCCGACCGGGAGCGAGCCGTCCGGGACGTCGGTCGCGCCGAGCGGCGAGCCGCCGGTGGCCGAGGCCCACCCCGAGGCCCGGATGCGCACGGGCTCGGGCTCGGGGGCCGTGGTCCCCGGCGTGGCCGGCGGCGGGGCCGGTGCGGGCGACGGGCTCGCCTCCGGGTTCGGCTGGGCCGTCGTGGGCGACGGGGACGTCCGGAACGACGGCGCGGGCGGCGACGTCGGCGCGGGTGCGGCGAGGGCGGTCGTGGACGGCGAGGTGGTGGTCGGCGGCGGGGCCGGGGCCGCGAGCTCGTCGGAGGACCCCGTGGGTGCCGCCTCGAAGCTCGGGATGTCGGTACCGCCCGTGTCGACGGTCGGCAGCAGCGCCACGATCCCCAGGATCGCCGCGACCGTGAGCGCCACCGGCCGGTAGGCGTCCACCGTCGGCAGCAGGTCGCGCAGCCGCTTGTCCCCGATTCCCCCCATGTGCCTGGACTTCGCTGCCGGGACCGCCGGTTCCTCCCTGGGCCTCGATCCGGCCGGCTCGCGGGCACGGGGAGGAGATCGGCGGACGGTTGGCGAAGGGGGGAGCGGGGAAGGGCCGTCGCTCGCGACGGCCGCACACACGAATGGGGGAACGGATGGCCGACGTCGTCGACGTCGAACACCTCGGAGACCGTCGCACGCCGCTCGGCGTGCTCGACGACGAGCGCGTCCGGCGGGGTGCCTGGTGGCTCGCTGCGGTCGTCGCGTTCTACTTCGTGCAGCAGCTGCTGTGGCCGGCGCCGATCGGCGTGCTGCTCCAGGGCGTGGTGCTCGGCGGGCTGACGGCGCTGATCTCGCTCGGCATCGCGCTGATCTACAAGTCGAACCGGATCATCAACTTCTCCGCCGGCGAGCTCGGCGCCCTGCCCGCCTCCCTCGCCGTGCTCCTCATCGTCGGCCCGGGCATCCCGTACTTCCTGGCCGTCCCGGTCGGGCTCCTCGCCGCCGTGGCCCTCGGCGCCACCATCGAGTTCCTGCTCATCCGCCGGTTCTTCACCGCGCCTCGGCTGATCCTCACCGTCGTCACCATCGGCGTGTCCAGCCTGCTCGGCGGACTCGGCTTCCTGCTCCCCCGGGCCTTCGACATCACCACGCCGCCGCAGAGCTTCCCGTCGCCCTTCGACGTCAGCTTCTCGGTCGGCCAGACGGTCTTCTCGGGCAACGACGTGGTCGCCATGCTCGCCGTGCCGCTGTGCATCGCCGCCCTCGGCGCCTTCTACCGCTTCACCAACATCGGCATCGCCGTGCGGGCCAGCGCAGAGAGCGCGGATCGGGCCGCCCTGCTCGGCGTGCCGGTCAAGCGCATCGAGACCATCGTCTGGATCATCGCCACGGCGCTGTCGTTCGTGGCCGTGTTCCTGCGGGCGGGCATCGTCGGCCTGCCCTTCGGCCAGCTGCTCGGCCCGACCATCCTCGTCAAGGCCCTCGCCGCCACGGTGATCGGCCGGATGGAGAAGCTGCCGCTCATCCTGGTGGCCAGCCTCGGCCTCGGCATCCTCGAGAGCGCCATCATCTTCGAGACCGGGCAGGCCGTCCTCGTCGATCCGATCCTGTTCCTCATCATCACCGGCGCGCTGCTGTTCCAGCGGTCGAGGAAGACGGCGCGGGGCGACGAGGCCAGCAACTGGCAGGCGGCCAAGGACTTCCGCCCCATCCCCCGCGAGCTGTGGGCCCTCCCCGAGGTCCGCTGGACCAAGCGGACCGTGATGGCCGGTCTCGCGCTCGTCACCCTGGGCCTCCCCCTCGTCATGGACGAGTCGGACATCAGCCTCGCCACCGTCATCGTCGTCACCGCCACCGTGGCCGTGTCGCTCGTGGTCCTGACCGGCTGGGGCGGCCAGGTCTCCCTCGGCCAGGTCGGCTTCATGGGCGTGGGCGCCGCCGTCGGGGGATGGCTCACCACCGTCTGGGGCTGGGACATCTCCCTCGCCATCCTCGCCGCGGGTACCGCCGGCGCGGTCACGGCCATGGCCATCGGCCTGCCGGCGCTGCGCATCAAGGGGCTGCTGCTCTCGGTGTCGACGCTGTCGTTCTCGCTCGCGACCTCGTCGTACTTCCTGAACCGGTCGATCTTCGACTGGCTGCCCGTCGACCGCTTCGACCGCCCCGCGCTCTTCGGTCGCATCTCGCTGGCCACCGAGACGCGCTTCTTCTACTTCGCCCTGGCCGGGCTCGTGATCGCCACGTGGGCGGTGAAGGGGCTGCGCGCCAGCCGCACCGGGCGGGTGCTGATCGCCGTGCGGGAGAACGAGCGGGCCGCCCAGTCCTACGGCGTGTCGGCGACCCGGGCCAAGCTCCTCGGCTTCGGGCTGTCCGGCTTCATCGCCGCCTACGCCGGCGCGATCTTCGTGCACCACCAGCAGGTGCTCGGCATCCAGCCCTACTCCGTCGGCGAGAGCCTCCAGGTCTTCATCATCGCCGTGTTCGGCGGCCTCGGGTCGATCCCCGGGGCGATCGCCGGCGCCGTCGTGCTCGAGGGCATCGAGTACTTCAAGGGCATCTTCCCCGACTACGTGGCGGCCGCCCTCGGCTTCCTGGTCAGCGGCGTCGGCCTGATCGTCGTGCTGGCCGTGCTCCCCGGCGGGCTCAGCCAGATCCTCTACACCGGCCGCGACCGGTGGCTCCGCTGGGTCGCCGATCGCCGTGGCGTGCACGTGCCCAGCCTCGTCGCCGACCGCCGCATCGTCCCCGAGGACCCACCGGGGACGGCCACCGCCGATGCCGACGACGCAGCGGGGACGGCCGCGGTCGCCGCACCCGAGATCGAGCTGATCGAGCCCCCGGCGGAGCCCGAGCACGCGCTGGTCCACGCCGGCGCGCCCGCGACGAACGGCACCGGCGCGAACGGCAACGGCACGAACGGCCGACGTGCGAACGGCGCGACCACCCACGGCACGGCGACCGGAGACACGAGACCGAACGGCACGGGACCGAACGGCACGGGCCGACGCCGCCGTCGGACCCCGCT
>CAZCEZ010000005.1:17486-48183 GCA_964497795.1 uncultured Acidimicrobiaceae bacterium
GACCGAACGGCACGGGACCGAACGGCACGGGCCGACGCCGCCGTCGGACCCCGCTGCGGGCAGGAGACCACCGATGAGCGTCGTCGACCACGCAGCCCCGGGATCCGGGCCGACCGGGCCGGTCGAGGGCCGCGGGCCCATCGAGCGCCGGCTGCTCGCCATCACCGGCGGGGCCGCGACGTTCCCGCTGGTGCTCCTGTTCTGCCTGAACATGGTCGACGAGCTGGACCGGTCCGCGTTCGGGATCCTCGTTCCCGAGATCCGGGACGCGTTCGGCCTGTCCAACGCCGGGATCCTCGGCATCATCTCGCTGACGTCGATCCTGGCGCTGCTCGCCCAGCCGCTGTTCGGCCTGCTCGCCGACCGCACGTCCCGTACGAGGCTCGCCCTCGGGGGTGCGTCGGGCTGGGCCGTGTTCTCGTTCCTGACCGGCATCGTCCCCGCCGTGGGCCTGCTGGTGCTGGCCCGCATCGGCAGCGGCGTCGGCCGGGCCGTCAACGACCCGACCCACAACAGCCTCATCGCCGACTACTACGAGCCCGAGGCCCGCATCCGGGTGTACGGCTTCCACCGGGGCGCCAACTACGCCGGCCAGATCCTCGGCCCGCTCGTCGGCGGCGCCCTGGCCGCGCTGTTCTCGTGGCGGGTCCCGTTCCTGGTGTTCTGGATCCCGACCGCGATCATCGTGCTGGTCGGCCTGCGCCGCCTCGAGGACCCGATCCGGGGCTACCACGAGCGCAAGGCGGGCGGTGCCGACGAGGAGGCCTCGGCCACCGAGGAGGAGACCCCCTCCGTCGGCGAGGCGTGGCGGCTGTGCATGCAGGTCAAGACCCTGCGGCGGATCTGGTACTCGCTGCCCGCCCTGGCCGTCTCCCTCGTCGGCTTCGGCAGCCTGGCCGCCATCTTCTACGAGGAGGTCTTCGACCTGAACGAGTTCCAGCGTGGGCTCATCGAGGCCTCGCTCAACCCGTTCCAGATCCTGGCCCTGCTCGCCGGCATCCCGCTGGCCACGAAGTACTCCGGCACCAACCCGGCGCTGCTGCTCCGGCTGCTCGCCTTCGTCGGCGCAGCGGTGGCCGGCGCGCTGGTGCTCTTCGCCCTGGCCCCCAACGTGTGGACGGCCGTCATCGCCCACATCGTCGTCGTGGCCCCGCTGGCGCTGCTCACGCCGGGCATCTACGCCATCCTCTCCCTCGTCATCCCACCACGGGCCCGGGGACTCGGCTTCGGCATCGGCTCGCTCTACACCATCCCCGGCCTGCTCCTGCTGCCGCTCGTCGGCGCCATCGCCGACGACGTCGGCGCCCGCCAGGCCATGGTCGTGATGGTGCCGGTGTTCCTCGTCGGCGCCGCCATCATCTCCTCGGCCGGCTCGTTCGTGAACGAGGACGTCGCCAAGGTGCGGGCCGCCACCGCCGCGCAGTCGGCGGTGAAGCTGGCCCGCGAGCGGGGCGAGACCAAGCTGCTGCTCGTCAGGGACCTGGACGTGGCCTACGGCAACGTCCAGGTCCTCTTCGGCGTCGACTTCGAGGTCGACGAGGGGGAGATCGTCGCCCTCCTCGGCACGAACGGCGCCGGGAAGTCCACCCTGCTCAAGGCCATCTCCGGTCTCGTCGAGCCGGCCGCCGGGGCGACGATCTTCGACGGCGCCGACATGACGCACTCGGTCCCCCAGGAGATCGCGGCCCGCGGCGTCATCCAGGTGCCGGGCGGCAAGGGCGTGTTCCCCGGCCTCACGGTGGCCGAGAACCTCAAGATCGCCGGCTGGCTGTACCAGAAGGACGCCGCGTACCTGGCCGAGGCCACCGAGCGGGTCCTCGAGTTCTTCCCGGTGCTGCGCACGAAGTGGGACGAGAAGGCCGGCAACATGTCCGGCGGCGAGCAGCAGATGCTCACCCTCGGCCAGGCCTTCATCGCCAAGCCCCGCCTGCTGATGATCGACGAGCTGTCGCTCGGGCTCGCCCCGGTCATCGTCGAGCAGCTCCTCGACATCGTCCGGGCCATCCGCGACCAGGGCACGACCGTCATCGTGGTCGAGCAGTCCGTGAACGTCGCCCTGACGCTGGCCGAGACCGCCTACTTCATGGAGAAGGGCGAGATCCGCTTCAACGGCCCCACCGCCGAGCTGCTCGAGCGTCCCGACGTGCTGCGCTCGGTGTTCCTCGAGGGCGCCGGCGCCGTCGACGGCGGCGACGCCGCGCGGGACGACGACGGGCCCGGAGAGACCACGGGCTTCGCCGACCTGACCGGCATCCGCGTGTCCGAGCCGACGCCGCGGCGCGACGTCGACCCCTCCACCCCGATCCTGTCGGTCCGCGACGTCGGCGTCTCCTTCGGCGGCGTCCGCGCCGTCGACGACGTCTCCTTCGACCTCGGCCGGGGCGAGATCCTCGGCATCATCGGCCCCAACGGCGCGGGCAAGACCACGCTGTTCGACCTGGTCTCGGGCTACCTCGAACCGTCCGGCGGCCAGATCCTCCTCGACGGCCTCGACGTGACGCACACCAGCGCGGACGCGCGGGCCCGGCTCGGCTTCGGCCGCTCGTTCCAGGACGCCCGCATGTTCCCGTCGCTCACCGTCACCGAGAACATCGCCGTCGCCTTCGAACGCCACCTCGAGATGCGGGACCCGATCGCCGCCGCCCTCAACCTGCCCGCCGTCGCCGACGCCGAGCGGCGGGTCGCCGAGCGCGTCGACGAGCTGGTCGAGCTGATGAACCTGGGCGCCTTCGCCGACAAGTTCGTCTCCGAGCTGTCCACGGGCAGCCGCCGCATCGTCGACCTGGCCTGCGTCCTCGCCCACCGGCCCGACGTCCTGCTCTTCGACGAGCCGTCGTCGGGCATCGCCCAGCGCGAGACCGAGGCGCTCGGCCCGCTGCTGCTGCGCATCCGCGAGGCGACCGGGGCGAGCCTGATCGTCATCGAGCACGACATGCCGCTGATCTCGGGCATCTCGGACCGCATGCTCGCCCTCGAGCTCGGCGCCAAGATCGTCGAGGGCACGCCGCGAGAGGTCATCGAGGACCCGAGGGTCGTGTCCTCGTACCTGGGCACGACCGACGCCGTCATCAACCGCTCCGACGCGACCGGCAGCCGCGCTGCCGCACCGTCCGACTCTGGGGGGAACCAGTGAACGAGCAGACCATCCGACGGATCGGGACGTTCCTGTCCCGGTTCGGCCCGTACCTGTGCCTGGTGGCCGCCGTCGCCGCCGTCGGCTTCCTGCTTCCGGGCGACGACGACGGCACCGACGTGTCGGCCGCGGACCGGTTCGGGGACTTCGACTCCGGCACCGACGCCGCGACCGGCGACGCCGGTGGAGGGGGCACCGGCCAGGCGGTCGGTTCCCTCCCGACCAGGACGACCGTGGGCGGCCAGCAGGCGACCAGCGGGGGTGCGCCCGGCGGTGGGTCCGCCGGCGGGTCCGGCGGGACGACGGGCGGCGGCACCGCGCCCGCACCGAGCCAGGGCGGTGGCGCGGACCCCTCCGCTCCCCCGCCGCCGCCCCCGGGCACGCCCGTGGCCAACTGCGACCCGGCCACCGGGCGCATCGCCATCCCGAGCCTGCGCGCCCCCGAGTGCGTCGAGGCGTTCCGGGGCGACAACGGCGGCGCCACCTACCAGGGGGTGAGCGCCGACACGATCCGGCTCGGCGTCTACATCGCCCAGGGCGACGCCACATCGGAGGCCATCCTCACCGCGGCCGGGGCCAACGACTCCGACGAGGTGGTGATGGAGCAGCACCGCCAGCTGAAGGACTTCTACCAGACCCACTACGAGACCTACGGCCGTGACGTGGAGCTCGTCTTCGTCCGGGGCAGCGGCCCCGCCACCGACGACGCCGTCGGCCGCGCCGACGCCAAGGAGATGATCTCCAAGGGCGTCTTCGCCTCGATCAACGCGCCGAACAACGTCTACGTCGACGAGCTGGTCGCCAACGGGATCATGTGCTTCTGCACCGTGTCGCAGCCCAACAGCTTCTACACCGACCGCGCGCCCTTCGTCTGGTCCGGCTCGCTCATGAGCTCCAGCCAGGGCTACTTCCACCGGGCCGAGTTCGTGGGCAAGCGGCTCGCCGGCCGCAACGCGGTCCACGCCGGCGACGCGCTGTTCCAGACCCAGGAGCGGGTCTTCGGGCTCGCCTACTACGACGACGACCAGAAGTCGTACCGGCCCGGCATCGACTTCTTCATCTCCGAGCTGCGGAGCAAGTACGGCATCGAGCTCGCCGCCATCGTCGCCTACAAGGGCTTCCCCGACACCGCCGCCAGCCAGGAGGCCGCCCGCCCGCTCATCCAGAAGATGAAGTCGGCGGGCGTGACGAGCCTCATCTTCTCCGGCGACCCCTTCGCCCCCATCTTCTTCACCCAGGAGGCGACCCGGCAGCAGTACAGCCCGGAGTGGATCATCACCGGCTCGGCGCTCACCGACACGGCGCTGTTCGCCCGCACCTACGACCAGACGCAGTGGCGCAACGCCTTCGGGGTCTCCTTCCTCGCGGCCCGCATCCCCGAGGAGCTGACCGACCTGTACCGCAAGCTCGTGTGGCACCACGGCAACGAGCCGCCCGCCTCGACCTACGGCGTGATCAACGCGCCGGTGGCCATCTTCTGGGAGGGCATCCACTACGCCGGACCGACGCTGGACCCCGGCACGTTCCGGGACGGCATGTTCCGCGCCCAGCCCACCGGCGTCGGCAAGATCTCGCTGCCCCAGTCCTCCTACAGCCCCGCCGGGGTGCTGTGGCCCTTCGACGACTACACGACCTTCGACGACATCACCCTCATCTGGTGGGATCCGACCGCACAGGGCGAGGACGAGGTCGGCGCCCAGGGGGCGGGCCTCTACCGCTTCGTCGACATGGGCAAGCGGTACCTGCCCGGCCAGCAGCCGAACGCCGACACGAAGGCCTTCCAACCCGAGAACACGGCGCTGATCTACGACGACTACCCGCCCGGCGACGAGCCGCCGGACTACCCGCCGCCGCAGCGCTGACGCCGGGCCCGATCAGCCGCGCGGCTCCACGAGCGTGAGCTCGCCGCCGTCGTCGACCTGCTCGAGGGACTCGAGCAGGTCGACGAGCACCTCGGGGGCGACGGTGCCCCGGGCCCGGACGAAGCGCCCGCCGTCCAGGCGCACCAGCAGGACCGTGCCGCCGCGCCCGAAGGTCAGCAGCCCCGTGCGCGTCCCGCTCCCGTCGAGGGCGACCTCGACCTCGACGCCGCGGGCACCCTCGAAGCGGTCGATGCCGCCGAGCGTGCCGCCCTGGTCGAGCACCACGACGTCGATGCCGTCCACGAACACGTCGCTGACGAAGGTGAGCTGCTCGTCGCGCCGCGTCGGGTCGGAGAAGGCCTCGGGCTGGGACGGGATCACGGCGTAGCGGCCCCGGCGGTCGAAGCCGGCCGGGGCCTCGGACTCGAGGAACGGCCCGGGTGCGCCGGTCCCCGGCACGAGCTCGGCGACGAAGCCGCCGCCGTCCTGCGTGGTGCGGTTGGCCTCCCCGGTCCGGAGCAGGTCCGGATCGACCTCGGGGTCGAGGTCCAGCGCGGTCGCGACGCGACGCTGCACCCGCTGGCCCTCGGACACCGAGACCTCCTCGAGGACCAGGCCCGCGCCGTCGACGCAGGTGTCGGTGAAGCGGTCCGGGCCGGGCGAGGCGAACAGGTCGCCGACCGCGAGCGGGTCGGCGGAGCGGACGATGCGGCACCGCCGGCCGAGGACCTCCCGCACCTCGCGCAGCTCCACCGCGCCGGCCTCGACCGCGGCGGGCAGCCCGGCGAGGATCCGGTCGTCGGCGGGCGCGGGCGCCGGCGGGCCCTCGATCACGACCGGTTCGCCGCCGCCCTCGACGCGCAGCACGCCGAACCCGGCGACGGTGACCGACGCCGGGTCGCCGACCGCCTCGGGCCCGTCCCACGACTCGAGCCGGCTGGCGAAGGGGCGGTCGACCAGGACGCGGTCGACGCCCACGACCGCGTCGCCGACGGGCCCGACCTCGATCCGGTACTCGATGCGACGGGTCGGGGGCGCCTCGATCGGCTCGATCCCGAGCGGCCGGTCGCCCGTGGGCTCGAGGTCGGCACCGTCGGCGACCACCACGGACCCGGCCCGCGGGTCGCCCGGCTCCTCCGACAGCAGCGTCCTGGCCCCGAGGGCCACGGCGACCAGCCCGACGCCGGCCACGCCGCCGCCGACGAGCAGGCGACGCCGTCGACGGGCCGCCTCGCGGGCCTCGCGCTGCTCCTGGATCCGCCTCCCACCAGCCACGCGCGCACCGTACCGGTCCCCCGCCGGCCCGGCGCACCCGGTCTCAGAGGGCCTTGGCCCACCGCTCGCCGGCCACCAGCCGCTTCTGGAGCTGGTCGGCGGTGGCCTCGGTGACCTTGCGGACCCCGGAGCGCCGGTTGAGCTCCGCGTTCACCTCGCGGTGCGACTTGCCGGTCACCGCCACGAGGTGGGCGACGAGCGCCGCGTTGTCCTTGCGCAGCTTCGACTTCGTCTCCGCGAGCGAGGCCCGGGCCGCGGCGACGCCGGCCGCGGCGGCCTCCCCTGAGCGGCGGCCACGCAGGGGCGGCAACGGGATCTCGAGGGACTCGTCGCCGTCGTCGTCCCACACGAGGTCCGGCTCCTCGCCGTCGTCGTCGCCGTCCTCGACGCCCTCCACGCCCGTGACCACCGACGACATGGCCTGGAACAGCGACAGCTGCTCGTCGTCGGCCACGTCGTCGAGGGCCGAGAGCTCCTCGGCCGAGGCGAACCCGTCCTCCTCGTCGTCGGGTCGGCGCCGCTTGTAGAGGCTGTGGCGGCGCTGCTCGGCGATGCCCTCGGCCAGGCGCCGGATGCGCGGGTCGTCGGGGATGTAGAGCCACGCCCGCTGGGTGCGCAGGCCCCGGGTCCAGCGCACGAGGCGACCCAGCGCCTGGCGGAAGAACAGCTCGGTGGTGGTGTTGGTCGCGAAGACGCCGACGCGCAGGCGCGGGATGTCGACGCCCTCGGACACCATGCGCACCGCCACGATCCACGGGTCGTCGGAGGCGGCGAAGCGGGCGATGCGGGCCGAGGCCATCGGGTCGTCGGACGTGGCCACCGTGACCGGGACCCGCCACCGGCGCTCCAGGATCGCGGCGATGGCCCGTGCGTGCTCCACGTCGATGCAGATGACGAGGCCGCCCGCGTCGGGCTGGGTCCGGCGGACCTCGACGAGCCGCCGGTGGGCGTCCTCCAGGACGTCGGGCAGCCACTGGCCGTCGGGGTCGAGCGCGGTGCGCAGGCGCTGGTTGGCCCGGGCCCGGTCCAGCTCGTCGTCGAAGTCGTGGGAGTGGAACTGACCGTCCGCGCCGACCCACTCCATGTGGCCCTTGATCCGGGGGAAGTGGACGGGGCGCACGACGCCGCCGTCGACCAGGGCCTCGCCGTAGCCGTACTCGTAGTCCGAGACGGCCTCCTCCCACTCGTAGGTCACGAACGGGATCGGGTTGGTGTCGGAGCGGAACGGCGTCCCCGAGAGCGACAGGCGGGCCTCGGCGCACTCGAAGGCCAGGCGGAGGCCGTCGCCCCAGGCCCGGTCGTCGCCGGCGTGGTGGACCTCGTCCAGGATCACGAAGCCGCGCTCGGCGACGCGGACCAGCGCCCGGGGGTTGGACGCCACCTGCTGGTAGGTGGTGACGATGCCGTCCATGTCGGCGGGCAGCGCCTCGCCCGCCTTCCAGAAGGGCTCGAGGGCCAGGTCGAACGCGGCGGCGGCGTTTGCCCACTGGCGCTTCAGGTGCTGGGTGGGGGCCACGACGACGAGGCGGGCGTCGGGTCGGTCGGCCAGCCAGTGGCGCGCCGCGGTGAGCGCGAAGGTCGTCTTGCCGGCCCCCGGCGTGGCCACGGCCAGGAAGTCCGCCCTCGCCCCGCTCCCGACGGTCTCGGCGAAGCGTCCCAGGGCCTCCTTCTGCCAGGGACGGAGTCGGATCGAGCGGGCCATGGAGTCGACGAGCATAGGAACGCCCGGGCGGCGCGGGGAAGCACGGCCGCCGTGCCCGACGGCACGCCGCGGCCCGTCCGCCACCCACGCCGCGACCCTGGCAACGCCTGTTGCCAGTCGCTACGGTGCGGGCGTGCCCTCCGTGGACGAGCTCGCCCAGCAGGCCCGCGACTGGCTCGCCGACCAGGACGACCTGCCCCCGGACTGGGGGGCGATCATGCCCCCGGAGCGGCGGGACCAGGGCCTGGCGTGGCAGCAGCGCCTCCACGCCGCCGGGTTCGCCGGCATCCACTGGCCCGAGCACCTTGGCGGGCGCGGCCTCACGGTCGAGCACCACCGGGCCTGGATGGAGGTCGCCGCCGATGCGGGCGTGCCGCCGTTCCTCAACATGGTCGGCCTGGTGCTGGCCGGCGGGTCCCTCCAGCTGTTCGGCACCGCCGAGCAGCAGGTCGAGCACCTCCCGCCCACCGTGCGGGGCGAGCGGGTCTGGTGCCAGCTGTTCTCCGAACCCGGCGCCGGCTCCGACCTCGCCTCCCTCCAGACCCGGGCCGTGCGCGACGGCGACGAGTGGGTCGTGTCGGGGCAGAAGGTGTGGTGCTCGGGCGGGCGGGCCTCGGACTGGGGGATCCTCCTCGCCCGCACCGAGGGCCCCGACGTCCCCCGGCACCAGGGGATCTCGTTCTTCGTGATCGACATGGCGGCCGAGGGCGTCGAGACCCGACCGCTGCGCCAGATGACCGGCGACGCCGAGTTCGACGAGGTGTTCCTCACCGACGTCCGCCTCCCCGCCGACGCCCTCGTCGGCGACCGCGGCCAGGGCTGGCAGATCGCCATGGCCACGCTCACCAACGAGCGGGGCCACATCGGCGGCATGGCCACGTCGATCACCAGGCGCCTCGACGACCTGCTCCGCGCCGCGTCCGCGGCCGGGCTCGACGGCCCGGCCCGTGACCGGATCCTGTCGCTCTACAGCCGGGGTCGGGCCTACCTGGCCATGGTCGAGCGCCAGGGTCCCCAGGCCTCGGTCGGGTCGTCGCTGGGCAAGCTGGGCATGACCTCGTTCCTGTTCGACCTGGCCGAGCTGCGCGCCGACCTCGCCGGGCCCGCCGCCACGCTGACCGGCCCCGAGTCCGCCGGGCTCCTGGCGGCCCCGGGCGCCTGGTTCGGTGGCGGCACCAGCCAGGTGCAGCGCAACATCATCGGGGAGCGCATCCTGGGCCTGCCCCGCGAGCCCCGCCCCTGACGAGGGCGGCTCAGCGCGACTCGAGCGCGGCGAGCTCGGCCTCGAGCCGGCCCGAGGCCCGCCGGAGCAGCGGCGCGATGCCCTCCTCGACGGTCACGTGGGTCCGGCGGCGGACGCCGTTGCGCACCCGGATCGCGTCCCGGCCGAGCGAGATCGTGCAACCCACCTCGCCGACCCGGAGGCCCACCACCACCGGGTGGCGGAGGCGCCCCACGACGTGGCGGACCGGCGCGCTGGCCAGGGCGGACGGCAGCGCCTCGAGCACGACCTCGGTGAGCAGGTTCGGGCGGATGTGGGGCGACGTCGTGACGGCGGGCAGCGGTGGGGCCGAGTCGGTGAGCCGGCGGGCGGCGACGGCGAGGGCGGCGTGGGGGACGCGGACCGGCGCCGCGGACGCCACCACGACGGCCGCCCGACCGAGGACGGCGGGGCTCCGGGGACGCCCGCCGGGCACGGTCCCCACGAGCACCTCCAGGCCGCGGTCGACCTCGGCCGACACGTCGGCGAGGGCGGCCAGGGCCCGGGTGCGGCGCAACCGCACGGCGACCGCCTGGGACGCGACCACGACCCCCGTCGGGGCCGGGACGGTGGTGCAGGGCACGTCGGCGTGGCCGAGCACGGCGAGGCGGTCGCGGTGGGCCGCGGCCGTCAGGCGGGCGCCGCGCTCCTCGGCCAGGCCGACCGACAGCGCCGCCCGCTCCACGGTGCGGGGCCAGCCGACCGGGGCGATCGCAGCGACGAGGTCGGGCAGGCGGATCGCGCAGCGCCCCAGCGCCCGGGCGTAGCGGGAGAGGGAGGGCCCGACGGGCCCGACCACCGGCCCGCCTGCCCCTGCGTCCTGGTCACCCACGGGGACGACGGTACCCCGGACCCGGACCCGCCCGGGGCACCGGGGCGCGCCCGCCGACCTCAGGAGCAGGCGGGCGACGGGGCGGTGCCGCTCCCGTCGCCGGCGACACGGGCCCGGAGCCAGTCGTGGAGCTCGGCCGACGCGGCGGTGACGATCGAGACGTGGTCCGCCCCCGCCACCACGACCTCGGTGGTGGCCACCCCCGCCGCGCACGCCCGCTCGACGAAGGCCGCGGTCAGCGGTGCCGGGATGACGACGTCGGCCCCGCCCTGGGCGACGAGCGTCGGGACGGCGACCAGGTCGGCCGGGTCGATGGCGTTCTCGGCGGCGCGCGCCGTCCAGTCGTCCCGGTCCCCCGGGGCGGTCCCGACGAGGTCGGCCACGTCGCGGTCGCCGACCAGCCCGAGGACGGCGCCGACGCATGCGCCCTCGCCGCCGTCGGTCCCGGCGGCGGCCGCGGCGAGGGCCAGTCCCTCGTCGGTCAGGAGGTCGGCGGCATCGAGCTCGGGGTGGGCCTCGGGCCAGCCCGCCGCCACGTAGGCGCCCAGGCTCATGCCGAGCGCGGATCCGAACAGGAACGGCACGATGACCTCGACGTCGGCCGCCGGCGCGATGGCGACGGCCCCGACGACGTCGAGCTCGGGCGCCCAGTCCGAGGCGAGCGACGCCGCGGCCAGCGCCGCGTGGCCGCCCTGGCTGTGCCCGGCGAGGGCGACGAGGTCGCCCGCCGCCCCGGGCCCGGCCACCTCGGCAGCCACGGCCCTCGCGGCGCGGGCGGCGTCGAGCACGCTCCGGCCCTCGCTGCCGGCCACGAGGTAGGGGTGCACGCCCGGGGTGCCGAGGCCCTCGTAGTCGGTGGCGGCCACGACGAAGCCGGCCGCCAGGTGGTCGTCGAGGAGCGGGATGGACCCGACCCCGGAGCGGGACGGGGCGCAGCGGTCTGCCACCCCCGTGGTGCCGTGGGCCCAGGACAGCACCGGCCACCCACCCGGGGGCGGCTCCCCGTCGGGCACGACGACCAGGCCCGTCACCTCGATCGGGTCTCCCGGGAGCGAGGTGGAGCGGTAGGTCACGAACCGCGCCCGGGCGCGCAGCCCGCCCGCGTCGACGGCCTCCGAGGCCAGCACCGCGCCCGGCGCGTCCCCCGGATCGGACGGCGCCGGGGCGGCGTCGGTCGTCGCCGGCCCGGTCGTGCCCGGCGCGATCGTGCTCGGGGCCGCGGTCGTCGTCGCCGGCCCGCTCGTCGGGGGCGAGGCGCCGTCCCCGCCGCCACCGCACGCGGCCAGGGCGAGGGTGGTCGCGACCGCGGCGCCCCGGAGGGCACGGGCCGCCCTCACGAGTCCCGACCGCGGGCCTGGTGCACCACGGGCGAGCCGTGGTGGTGGACGAGGAGCCAGCGGCCCTCGTGGCGGGCGAAGACGTTGGTCGCGGCCACGGCCTCGGTGCCCGACCGCTGGATGAGGTTCTCGTCCCCCGTCACCCAGGCGACGTCGCCGATCACGTGGACGGTCGTGTCGGTGAGGATGAACTGGAGCCGCTGCGGCCCGTCGAAGAGCGCGAACCACGAGGCCGAGACCGACGCCCAGCCGCGGAGGATGGGCCAGCCCGGGTGCACGATGCTGACGCGCTCGGAGTGCTCCCAGACCTCCGACATGGCGTCGAGGTCCCGGGACTCGAAGGCGGCGTAGAACGCCTCGTTGGCCGCGGCGACGGCGTCGAGGTCGGCGGGCTCGGTCGGGGCTCCGTCCCCCTCCGCCCCGGGCTCGCTGGACTCCGCTGCCACCGACCCGACCGTAGCCCCCGGCCGGTGACACCATGCCGTCCATGACCTCCACGACCACGGTGGCCTCCAGCGACGGCGTCGCCCTCGCCGTGCACACCCTGGGCGACCCCGCCCCGGACGCCCGCCCGCTGCTGCTCTGCCACGCCACCGGCTTCCACGGGCGGGTGTGGGAGGCGCTGGCCGCCGAGCTGGCCGACCGCCGCTGCGTCGCGCTCGACTTCCGCGGCTACGGCGACTCCACCGAGCCCGACGGGGACCTGGACTGGCACGGGTTCGCGGACGACGTCCTGGCCGTGGTCGACGGGCTCGCCCTGGCCGAGCACGGGCCCGTCCAGGCCGTGGGGCACTCCAAGGGCGGGGCCGCGCTGCTGCTCGCCGAGCAGGCCCGACCCGGGACCTTCGGCGCCGTCGTGGCCTTCGAGCCGATCGTGTTCCCCCCGCCCCCGGCCGGGGCGCCGGCCGGACCGAACCCGCTCGCCGAGATCACCCGGCGCCGGCGGACCACGTTCGACTCCGTCGAGGACGCCGTGGCCAACTACCGCACCAAGGCCACGCTGGGCGCGCTCCGCCCCGACGTCCTCGAGGACTACGTCCGCCACGGCTTCGCCCCGACCGACGACGGGCGCATCGCCCTCAAGGCCGACGTCGAGCACGAGGCCCGCACCTACGAGATGGCCGCCGGCCACGGCGGGTTCGCCCGGCTCGGCGAGGTGGCGTGCCCCGTGCTCGTGTGCGCGAGCGGCGACGGTGGCCACCCCGCCCAGGCCGCCCCGCAGGTGGCCGAGGCCCTCCCCGCCGGCGAGCTCCGCCGCTTCGACGACCTCGCCCACTTCGGTCCGCTCGAGGACCCGGCCCGCTTCGCCGCCGTCGTCCGGGACTTCCTCGGACGACACGGCTGAGGCACCGGATCCGTCGAGGCCGTCGGACCCCCCACGTACGCTCCCCCCATGGCCCTGCCGACCCCGACCTCGCTGTCCCCGTCCCGGCTGGCCTCCTTCACCGGGTGCGGGCTCCAGTTCCGCTTCACCGCGGTGGAGCGGCTCCCGGAGGACCCGACGCTGCCCGCGGTGCGCGGCACCCTCGTCCACGCCGCCCTGGAGCACCTGTTCACCCTGGACGCCGACACCCGCGTCCCCGAGGTGGGGCCGTCCTGCGTGGCGGCCGCGGTCGACCGGCTCCGGGACGACCCCGAGTGGATCGGGCTCCAGCTCGACGACGAGGCCGAGGCCGCCCTCGTCGGCGAGGCCACGGCGCTGGTGGCGCGCTACTTCACCCTCGAGGACCCCCGGGCCGTGCACCCCGTCGGGCTCGAGCTGAAGCTCGAGGTCGAGGTCGAGGGCGTGCGGCTGCGCGGCATCATCGACCGGCTCGACCTCGTCGACGGCGAGCTCGTCGTCACCGACTACAAGACCGGGCGGGCGCCCGGCGAGGGCGCGGCCCGGCGGTCGATGACCGGCGTCCACCTGTACTCGCTCATGTGCGAGCGGCACTTCGGTCGGCGGCCCGTGCGGGTGCAGCTCCTGCACCTCGCCGAGCCCGTCGCCATCGTGGCCGACACGTCCGAGCAGTCCTCGGTCGGCTTCTCCCGTCGCATCGGGGCCGTGTGGCGGGCCGTCGAGGCCGCCTGCGAGGCCGAGGACTTCCGTCCGAGGCGCTCCCACCGCTGCTCCTGGTGCTCGTTCCAGCGGTGGTGCCCCGAGTTCGGGGGCGACCCCGCCCGGGCCGCGGCGGACCTGGCCACCGAGGTCGCGCTCCGCCGGGACGACGACGCCGGCCAGCTCCGCCTGGTCGAGGGGACGCCCGAGCTCGTCGAGGCGGGCTCGTGACCGACGACCGCGGCGACGCAGGCGCACCCGTCCCGCCCGAGGACCCCCCGCCGCCCCCGCCGGTCCCGCGCCCGGGCCCCGTCGTGGCCTTCGACGAGGCGGTCGACGCCTGGTTCGACCGGCTCCGCGGCAACCCGGTGGCCGACCGCGTCCTCTACACGGCCAGCGAGCTGGGCGACTTCAGCCTCGTCTGGCACCTGGTGGCGACCGCCCGGGGCCTCCGGCGCGGCGGCGACGTCGCCGGCACGGCGCGCATCGCCGCCCTCCTGGGCATCGAGTCCGCGGTGGTGAACGGCGGCGTGAAGTCGCTGTTCCGACGCACCCGCCCCGTGAGCGACGAGCCCCGCCCCCACCGCCTCCGCCAGCCCCGGACCTCCAGCTTCCCGAGCGGGCACGCCTCCGCCGCCACCGTCTTCGTCGTGGTCGCCTCGCCTGGCGACCCCTGGTGGCCGCTCTACGTGGCGCTCGCCGGGACCGTGGCCGCCTCCCGCATCCACGTCCGCATCCACCACGCCTCCGACGTGGTCGGCGGCGTCGTCGTCGGGGGCGCGCTCGGCCTCGCCCTGTCCCGGTGGTGGCCTGCGGGGCGCACGCTCCCGCGGGGTGCATCCCGCGGCCGCCGGGTCCGCGCCCGGCTCGGCCGCTGAACGGCGCGGAGCGAACGGATCGGACGCTCGGTACCCGATCCGGTCGTGCACGTCCCCTACGCTGAGTGGGGAGAGAGGGGTGACCGTGTCGCACGTGCCGCAGGGGACCAGCCCGCACGCCGGAGGACCGGACCGTGGGTCGGAGGTAGCGGGAGCACCGAGGTGAGCAGGCCGCTGCGCGTCCTGGTCATCGAGGACGACCCCGAGTTCGCGTTCCTGACCGAGGCCCGCCTCGGCGACGCCGGCCACCGGGTCGTCGTCTCCCCGACCATGCACGAGGCGATGCTGCGCCTCGAGGCCGACGAGCCCTTCGACGTGGTCCTCCTCGACCTCGGGCTCCCCGACATCGACGGCCTGGCCGGCGTCACCACCGTCGGCGAGGAGACCGGGCTGCCCGTCATCGTGCTGTCCGGCGACGCCCGGCCCGAGACCCGGGCCGAGGCGGCGCGCGTCGGCGCCTCCGCCTACCTCGTGAAGGGCGAGGGCGAGGCCGGGTCCCTGGAGCGCACGGTGCGCGAGATCGCCGAGCGCGACGCCACCGCCCCCTCGGTCACCGAGGGCCTCGCGCCCTACACCGGCCCCGACGAGCACGTCGCCGCCGGTCTCGCGGTCCTGGCCGCGGCCACCGGACTCCCGGAGTGGGCCTGGCTCCGCTCGGCGACCGGCCCCTGGGTGGTCACCGCCCGCCACGGCATCGGCGAGGGCCCCGATGTGGGCGACGAGGTCGTCCCCGACGACAGGCTCGTCGACGCCGCCGCGGACGTCACCCGGACCCAGGGCACGCCCGTCCTCACCGAGCCCCACCCGTTCGCCCCCGCGACCGCCGTCGCCGCCCTCGCCACCGGCGAGGGGCATCCCCACGGCCTGCTCCTCGGCTGGTCGCCCGTCCCGGTGACGACGCCGACCGCGACCCCCATCCTCGTCGCCCACGCGGTGCGCACCGCCCTGGCCCTCGACGTCCTGGAGAACCAGCGGGCGCGGGCGCGCCGCCGGGCCGACATCGCCGGCAACGCCGCCGCCGTCGACGCCCTCACCGGACTCGGGAACCGCCGCGCCTTCGACCTGGCCGTGGCCCGGGAGGAGAGCCGGTGCGCACGCCACGGCCTGGAGGCCGTCGTCTTCGTCCTCGACCTGGACCGGCTCAAGCACGTGAACGACACCCAGGGCCACGGCGCCGGCGACCGCTACCTCCGCTCGGCGGCCGCCGCGCTGAACCTGGGCGTGCGCGGCGGCGACACCGTGTTCCGCATCGGCGGGGACGAGTTCGCCGTGCTCGCCCCCAACTGCGACGTGGCCGCGGCCGGGCGCGTCGCGGCCCGGCTGCGCGCCGCCCTCGACGCCCACGGCGTCGAGGCCTCGATCGGCTGGGCGTCACGCCCCGACGACGGGACGCTCCAGGAGGCGGCGGTCACCGCGGACGGGGCGATGTACGCCGAGAAGGTGCACCGCCGGGCCGGGCGCGGCGACGGTGCCCCCGGCAGCCACCCGCAGGCCTCCTAGCCTGCCCACGTGGGCTACGAGGTCGAGCGACGCCTGGCACGGGGCGGGATGGGCGTGGTCGACCTCGCCGTCGGCGACGACGGCCGGCGGGTCGCCCTCAAGCGCCTCGCCGTCCACGGCACGGCCTCGGAGATGCGCGAGGCCCGGGCCCGCTTCGAGCGGGAGCTGCGCGTCCTGCGCTCCCTCGACCACGAGGCCGTCGTGCCCCTGCTCGACGTGCTCGACGAGGACGGCGAGCTCGTCCTCGTCATGCCGTACCTGCCCGGCGGGACCCTCGCCGAACGGGTGCGCGACCGCGGACCGCTCCCGCCGGCGGAGGTCCTCGCCCTCGCCGACCGGCTGCTCCCCGCGCTCGCCGCGGCCCACCGGGCCGGGATCGTCCACCGGGACGTCAAGCCGGGCAACGTGCTCTTCGACGACCACGACCGGGCCCACCTCGCCGACTTCGGCGTGGCCCGGACCCGGGACGTCACCCAGGGCCTGACCCGCACCGACGTGGTGCTCGGCACCCCCGGGTTCCTGTCCCCCGAGCAGGCCCGGGGCGAGCCGCTCACCCCCGCATCGGACATCGCGAGCCTCGGGGCCACGCTGCACTACGCCGCGACGGGCTCGAGCCCCTACGGCGGCGGGGAGACCCCGGCGGTCCTGCTGCGCACGGCCCGAGCCCGGGCCCGGATCGACCGCGACCTGCCCCGCGACCTCCGCCGCCTCCTCACGTCCATGCTGGACCCCCGCCCCGACCGGCGCCCCTCGGCGGCCTCGCTGGCCCGCGGCGCCGCCGGCACCGACCCCCTCCCCCACCTCGGGGGCCGCCGGCGCGGGCCGGTGGCCGTGGCCACCGCCGCCGCGGCCCTGACCCTCGTCACCCTCGCCGCCGGGGTGTCGCTGCTCGACGCCGGCGACGGGACCGAGCGGACCGGCACGACCGTCACCACGACCCCGGCCACCACCGGCACGACCGAGCCGCCGTGCACGCCGCTGCCCTACCAGCCGTGCGGCGAGGACCCGGCGCCGAACACCGACGGCCGGCGCTGCGTCGAGGACCACGCCGACTACGACGGCCTCCCAGCCAACGGCTGCGAGGCCGCGCCCGACGACGTGGACGGCACCGAGCTGGTCGACGAGCTCGAGGCCACGGTGGTGCCCGCCGACGACGTGGACCGCTACGTGGTGCGCATCGAGGACGGCGCCGACCTCGGCTGCAACAGCACCTTCCACCTCACCCTCGAGAGCCCGCCGGGCATGTCGCTGGTCGTCGCGCTCTTCGACGACGACGGCGAGCTCGTCGGCGAGGCCACGTCGGCCGACGGCGTGCCCGGCGACGTCGCCGTGTCGGACCCGCGCTGCTTCCGGGGCGACGGGGGCGACTACGTCGCCGAGGTCCGGCCCGTGGGATCGGACCGGGTCGCGGAGCCCTACCGGCTCCGCCGGCGCGGCTCGTTCTGAGCGGGCCCGGTCAGCGCCCGAGGATGCGGCGCAGCGCCGACCCGCCCGCGGTGGGCGCGTCCTCGGGCACGAGGTGCGGCGCCTCGGCGTGGAGGGCCTCGAGGACGGCGCTCACGCCCGGGTTGACCATGGCGGTCCCTCCGACGACGACGGTGGGCACCGTCTCGTTCCCGTCGGCGATCGAGCGGACGGTGGCGGCGGCGTCCGGGTCCTCCCAGATGTTCCGCTTGTCGAGGGGGACCCCGATGCGGTCGAGGCCGCGCTCGAGGCCCATGCAGAAGCCGCACCCCGGCCGCCAGTAGAAGGTCACGGCGTCGGGGGCGTCGGGGGTCACCTGGGCGTCGGTCACGCTCCCACCAACCTCCCGGGACGTCCTCGCATTCCGCGCCGACCGTCGCCCTAGGGTCGGGCCCGTGGAGATCGCAGACAAGAACGTGCTCGTGACCGGCGGCGGCAACGGCATCGGCCGGGCCCTGGTGCGCCGGTTCGCCGCCGAGGGGGCTCGGGCCGTGACCATCGCCGACGTCGACGGGGACGCGGCCCGGGCCACGGCCCTCCTGCTGGAGGAGGACGACTACACGGGCGCCGTCACCGTCGTCCAGGCCGACCTGTCCACCGAGGCCGGGAACATCTCCGCCGTGGCCGCCGCCCAGGAGGAGGGGACCATCGACCTCCTCTTCTGCAACGCCGGGATCGCCGTCGGCGGTGGTGTGGAGGCGTCCGACGAGGACTGGTACCGGATCTGGGACGTGAACGTCATGGCCCACGTCTGGGCCATCCGCGCCGCGCTGCCCGACATGCGGGCCCGGGGTCGGGGCTACATCTGCACGACCGCGTCGGCCGCCGGCCTGCTCACGAACATCGGCGCCGCGCCCTACTCGGTCACCAAGCACGCCGCCCTCGCCCTCGCCGAGTGGCTGGCCGTCACCCACGGCGACGAGGGCATCGTGGTGTCCTGCCTGTGCCCCCAGGGCGTCCGGACGCGCATGCTCTTCCCCGACGACGGCGACGGCGGCGACATCGGCGCCGAGGCCGTGCGCAGCCAGGGCGTGCTCGAACCCGAGGACGTGGCCGAGGCCGTGGTCGCCGGCATCGGGGCGGAGCGCTTCCTGATCCTCCCCCACCCCGAGGTGCTCGGCTACTTCCAGCACAAGGCGGCCGACTACGACCGCTGGCTCGCCGGGATGCGCAAGCTCCAGGCCCGCACGCAGGGCTGACGGCCACCTCGGCCGTGCCCCTCGACGACGCCACGGCCGAGGCCTACGTCGGAGGCGCCCCGGTCTACGAGGCGAACCGCCCGCCCCGCCACCGCGACCGGGCCGAGGACCTGGTCGCCGACCTCGTGGCCGCTGGTGCGACCGGCCCGATCCTCGACGCCGGCTGCGGCACCGGTGCGTACCTCCCGACCCTGGACGTCGCCCCCGGGGGCGCCGTCGGCCTGGACGTCGTGCCCGAGATGCTCGCCCGAACCGGGCACCGACCGCTGGTGCGCGCCGATCTGGCGCGCCTGCCCGTCCGGCCCGGCTCGCTCGCCGCGGTGTGGGCCCGGAACAGCTGGGTCCACACCCCGACCGACGAGCTGCCCGTGCTGCTCGCCGAGGCCCACCGCGCCCTCCCCGTGGGCGGGCGGCTCGTGGCCAGCGTCCTGTCCGCCGAGCACGACGACCAGCCGTCGGGCGGCAACGGCACGTCGGGCGGCTCGTTCGGCGACGACGCCTTCGTGTCCGACGACGACCTGCCCGGGCGTCGCTTCTGGCGCCAGACCGACGCCACCCTCGTGGACCTGGCCGTCGGGGCGGGGTTCACCGACGTCGCCCTGGACGGCGTGCGGCCCCGCTTCCTCGGCGCCACCCGGGCCCGCACCCTCCCCGACACCGTGGGACCGGGGCTGCGCCTCCTCGTGTGCGGGCTCAACCCGAGCCTGCACGCCGCCGACGCCGGGCTCGGCTTCGTCACGCCCTCCAACCGGTTCTGGCCCGCCGCCGTCGCCGCCGGGCTCGTGGCCGTCCCCCGCGACCCCTGGCGCGCCCTCCACGACCACGGCGTCGGGATGACCGACCTGGTCAAGCGGGCCACGCGCCGCGCCGACGAGCTCGAGCCGGCCGAGTACCGCGCCGGCTTCGCCCGCCTGGAGCGCCTGTGCGAGCGGCTCCGCCCGGGTGCCGTCGTCTTCGTCGGACTGGCCGGCTGGCGGGCGGCCGTGGACCGTCGGGCCCGGGTCGGGGTCCAGGACCGCACCGTCGGCGGGGTCCCCGCCTACGTCATGGGCTCCACCTCGGGCCTGAACGCCCACGCCACCCTCGACGACCACGTCGCCCACCTCCGCGCCGCCCTCGCGCTCGCCGACCGGAGCTGACCACCGGAGCTGACCACCGGGCCCGACCACGGGCCGACAGCGCGACCGGTGCGGGACATAGGATGAGCCTGTGTCCCGCACCGTGTCCCCCACCGTGTCCCCAACCGGTGCGAGGCCCGCAGACCGCGCTCCCGGCGCCCCGCTCGGGCCCGGCTCGCTGCTGTGGCGCATCGCCGGCGACTGGCGCTCCGTGCTCAGCGGGACCGCGGCCGGCATCCTCCAGCTGGCCTGGCCCGACCTCGGACAGAGCGTCGCCGACCACTCCGCGTTCTTCACCGAGCCGTGGGACCGCATCCACCGCTCCGTGCCCCGGATCTGGGCCACGATCCTCGGCGACGAGCCCGAGGCCCGGGGCCGGGCGATCCGCGACGAGCACCGGGGCATCGGCGGCACCCGACCCGACGGCGGTCGGTACCACGCCCTGTACCCCGACACGTTCTGGTGGGCGCACGCCACGTTCACCTGGGAGATGTTCGAGACCGCCGACCGCTGGGACCGCCGCACGCTGTCGGCCGCCCACCGGGAGCAGCTCTACCAGGAGACGGTGACCTGGTACCGGCGCTACGGGGTGAGCGACCGACCGGTCCCCTGCGCCGAGGCGGCCTTCCGCCGGCGCTTCGACGCCATCTGCGCCGAGCACCTCGAGCTGACGCCGACGGCGTCCCGGGCCATCGACATGGCCCTCGACGGGCGCATCGACGCGCCCGGGCCGGCCGCGGGGCTGCTCGGCCCGGTGCTGCGCACCGTCACCCTCGGCGGCCTGCCCCCGGTGGTGCGGGAGCGCTTCGGCATCCCGTGGTCGGCGGCCGACCAGGCCGCCCTCGACGCCGTGACGGCGACGGTGCGGGTTGCGGGCGCCACCATCCCGCACCGGCTGACCCGGGGCCCCTACCTGGCCTCGATCCGGCGCATGAAGCACCTCGCCGCACCCCACCCGGACCGCACCCCGGTCGCCACGGCCCGCTGATGCCCCGCACCGCGACGCGGATCGACCTCGGCGACGTCCTGGCCGGACTGGCCCGGCCCCCTGCGGACGACGTCGACGCCGCCATCGCCGCGGCGGCCGCCGAGCTGCTCGTCTCGGGCGGCCTCGCCGCCGTCCAGGTCGAGGACGTGGCCGCCCGGGCCGGCGTCGGCCGCTCCACGCTCTACCGCCGCCACGCCGACCGGAACGCCGTCCTGGCGCTCGCCGTCGCCACGGAGGCCCGCCGCCTCCTGCGCGCCCTGGCGGACTGGAGCGACGACCCGGACGGGGACGGCTCGGGCCCCGGCGACCTCGCCGACCGCGTCGCCCTCGCCTTCGTCGCCGGCTGGCGCCACGCGCGCCGGTCCGGCTTCGCCGAGGTCGTCCGGGCCGAACCCGAGCTGCTGCGCCTGCTCACCGTCGACGCCGGCCCGCTCCTCGCCGCCTGCCGCGACGTCCTCGTCGCCGAGGCCGACCGGCGGGTCCCGGGGCTCGACCCGACCCGGGCCGGCGCGGTGGCCGAGCTGCTCGTCCGGCTCGCCGTGTCCTTCGTGCTCACCCCGGCGACGGCCGTGGACCTCGACGACCCGGGCGCGCTCCGCCCGCTGCTGGCCGGCCTGCTCGCCTGAGGGCGCCGGAGGGGTCGGTGGCCGGGGTGCCACCTGGCAGGCTCGGCGGGTGCTCGATCGGATCGGCAGCGGACTGGCGGGCCTGCTCCCCGGGACCCGGGAGCGCCGCACCCAGACGGCGTCGTTCGCGGCGGCGTGGGCGGCGCACAACGACGAGGTCGTCTCGGCCCGGCCGGCGCGGATGTGGGTGGCGCTCGGCGACTCGACGTCCCAGGGCATCGGCGCCCCGACCCACGACCGGGGCTGGGTCGGGCAGGTCCTCGACCTGCTCCGCGACGACGACCCGGGCTGGGACGTCGTGAACCTGTCCGTCACCGGCGCGCGCATCCGCGACGTCGTCGCGGACCAGCTCCCGCGGCTCGGCTCCCTGCCGGCCCCGGACCTGGTGACGTGCGCGGTCGGCGCGAACGACCTGCTGCGGGCCCGGCGCGCCACCGTGCTCGCCGACCTCGCGGACCTGCTCGACGCCCTCGCCCCGGGGACCGTGGTCGCCACCCTGCCCCGCGGGGTCCGCGAGCGGCTGGCCCGGGACGTCAACGCCGTCGTCCGCGCCGGGGCGCCGGACCGGGGTCTGCGGGTCGCCGACGTGTGGGCCCACACGGGCCCGCCGTGGGCGGGGAAGTACGCGGGCGACGGCTTCCACCCCAACGAGCACGGCTACCGGGAGTGGACCCGGGCCGTGGCCGAGGCCCTCGGGCTCCCCGCCTAGCGGGGCGCCAGGTCGCGGACGGCCTGGGCCATGTCGTAGCCGAAGGGCAGCGGGGCCAGCGCCGGGGTGGTGACGCCGTTGGCCACGTAGGCCTGGATCTGCTCGCGGCACCGCTCGGGCGGTCCGTGGACGATCAGCTCGTCGACGACCGAGTTCGGGATCGCGGCCAGCGCCGCCTTCCGGTCCCCTGCGTCCCAGGCATCCCACATGCCCTGGAGCTCGGTGCGGCCCAGCCACTCGTGGAACGCCCGGTAGACGGGCACGTTCAGGTAGGCGGCGATCGCGAACTTCGCCGCGCCGTAGACCGTGTCGGGGTCGTCGATCGGCGCGCAGAAGATCCGGGCGACGACCTCGCGGGGCGAGCCGTCGGGGGACGCACCCTGCACGATGGGCGCCACCGTCTCGACGTCCTCTGCCGACAGCCAGTTGATGATGGCGCCGTCGGCCTCCCGACCCGCCATCTCCAGCATCCCGGAGCGGAGCGCGGCGACCAGGATGGGCACGGGCTCCGGCGGGAGGGCCTTGAGCTGGAAGCCGGCGATCGAGAACGTGTCGAAGTCGTCCCGGATCTTCTCGCCGGTCAGGGCGCGGCGCAGGAAGCGCACCACGTCGCGGGTCTTGCGGTAGGGCTCCTCGAAGGGGATGCCGTTCCACCGCTCGACGATCACGTTGGAGCTCGACCCGATCCCGATCGCGAACCGGCCGGGCGCGGCCTGGCCCATCGACCCGACCGACTGCGCGAAGCAGGCCGGCCCGCGGGTGTAGGCGGGGATGATGGCGGTGCCGAGCCGGAGCTCGGGTGCCCACACCGAGGCCAGGGCCAGGGGTGTGAACCCGTCGTGCCCGTCGGCCTCGGCCGACCACGCGTCGGTGTAGCCCAGGTCCACCAGCTCCCGGAACCGCTCCCGCTGGGTGTGGAGGGGTCCGTCGAAGGGGATCGTCATGCCGTAGCGCTGCATGGCCGCATCGTCGCACGAACGCGACGACCGCCGCGGCGACGGCTACTGCTGCTGCTGGGCCTGGGCCCGGCGCCGCGCCTCGAACTCCTCGTGGTAGCGCAGGATCGTGGACTGGCTGGCCGTGGCCAGCAGCGTCCCGTCCTGGGCCCACAGGTGGACCACGCCGTGGCCGAAGCCGTTCGAGATCGCGTCGATGCGGATGTCGAGCAGCACCCAGTCGGTCTGCACCGTCGACACCATGCGGATCGTGTTGTCGAGGCTGTTGCCGCCGGCGTGGGCTCCCAGCGCCTGGCCCAGCCCGAAGGGCACGTAGTCCCCGAGGATGGCCAGCGCGGCGCCCGACATCTCGAGCACGTCGGGCATCCGCGCCCACATGGCGCTGCGCCCGTCGGGCGACGGCACGCCGTCCATGGCATCCCAGCCCCGCGCCCGGGCCAGGCGGAAGTCGAGCCGGGCCATCATCCCGTCGACCACGCCCTGGTCGTCGGGGGTGACGCCGAAGCGCTCGTGGCAGTCCTCGGGCGCGGGCACGTCGGGCATGGTCACCCACACGCCCTCGCCCCGGGTGTCCCGGTGGCCGAGGGCGGCGTTCACGGTGAGGATCTCCCTGTCCCCGACGTGGCCGACGGCCCGGGCCTGCGTGATGCTCTTGCCGTGGGCACCGATGATGACGTCGATGTCCATCGTGGCGCCGACCTGGGCGTAGGACAGGTACTGCGAGGTGGCCCAGATGACGGGTCGGCCCGTGGTCCGCTCCATCGCCTCGACGGCGGCCCCGAGGCCGCACCCGCCCCACAGGAAGTTGCCGCGGGTCGCGACGCCGGCGGTCACCGGCAGGTACCAGCGGTTGGGGTTGTGGGTGGCCTCGAGCCCGAGGAACGTCTTGGCGTCCATGGCCGGGGGACTCTAGGGACGGTCCCGGTCCGGCGGAGACTCCGATGCCCGGCCCGCCCGGGGCCGGGCCCGACACGGCTCGGCCCCGCGACGCTCAGGCCAGGATCCGACGGCACCAGGCGTCGAGGGCCGGGTCGTCCAGGGCTGCGCACCACATCGTGGCCAGCCACCGGCGGGCGGGCTCGACGGCGTCGCCCAGTCCGAGCTCGGCCGCCCAGGCCCGGGCGACGGCGCGGTCGCCGGAGGTGGCCTCGGGGGTGACCTCGGGATCGAGGTAGGCGATCGTGGCGAGGGCGTCGAGGTGGGCGATGCCGGAGACGGCGGTCGGACCGACGTCGAGCACGGCGGTGACCCGGTCCCCGTCGGCGAGCACGTTGCCGAGGAAGTGGTCGAGGTGCACGAACCGGGGTGCCCCCGACGTCGAGCCGGGCAGGGCGGCGAGCAGCTCGTCGGTGGCCCGGGCGGCATCCGCGGACGCGGGGGTCCGGGGTCCGCCGGCGGCGATCGAGCGGTCGAGGGCGGCACGGGACCAGTCGGCGAAGCTCCGGCGACGGGCCGCCGGGTCGAGGAGCGGACCGAACCCGCCCGCCGCCCCGCCCGGCACGGGGAGGTCGGCGAGGGCGACGGCGACGTCGAGGTGGTGGCGGACGAGGCGGTCCCGGTCGTGGGCGTCGACGAGGGCGTCCCGCCCGGGCCGGCCGGGCAGGCGGCGCTCGATCGCGACGACCCGGTCGTGGACCCGACGGTGCTCGAGCACCTCCGGGAGGACGACGTCGGTGCCGGGCACGACGGCGCCCAGCGCGTCGAGGACCCGACGACGGGCCTCGAGCGCGTCGGGGACGTCGACGTGGGGGATGCGGGCGACCCGGTCGTCGGCGATGGCGAACACCCGTGCCTCCCCGCCCTGGCCGAGCAGCGGCGCGTCGGGATCCCCGAGGGCGGCGAGGCGCGCCCGCTCGGCGGCGGCGGCCGCCTCGAGGCGGTCGCGGAAGGTCCCGGCACCCTCGACCGTCGCGCCCAGGGCCCGGCACCGGCGGCGCAGCTCGCGGTCGGACGTGGCCACGCGGGTCGCCGCCACCGCCTCGGCGGTGCAGGCGGCGAGCCGGGCCACGACGGCGTGGTCGGCGGCGTCGGGACCCGGGCCGGGTGCGTGGTGGACGACGACGCCGTGCCTGGGGCCCTCGGGCAGCCGGGCGTCGTGGCGGCCGTCGACGACGACGTCGACGGCGACCGGGCCGGCCACGGTCGACCGCCACCGCACCACGTCGTCGACGAGCCGGGACAGGGCGGCGGTCCGGTCCCGCCACCACCCGTCGGGCCGTGCACCCACGACGTTCACCCCGTCGACGATCCACCGCGCGCTCACGGCACCTCCGGGCCTCCGGCCGCGATCAGGCGTGCGGCGGCCCCGGCGAGCCGGCGGGAGGTCACCTCGCGCCGGTGCGCCTCCTCGGCGGGCGGGAGGCCCCAGGACCCCATCGCGTCGAGGGCGGCGGCGGCCGAGTAGGCCTCCCACAGGGCCAGCGACGACGTCACCGGAGGCGCGCCGCGCCGGGCCGAGGCCTCCAGGTAGGCGTCCGTGAACGACGCCGCGGCGCTGTCGCCGTGGGCGCACGCGAGCTCGATCCGGGCGCAGGCGAGGTCGGCCATCGGGTCCCCGAGGCACGCGTCCTCCCAGTCGAGCAGGGCCACCAGCCGACCGTCCCGCCACAGCGCGTTGCCGGGCCACACGTCGCCGTGCAGCAGCGCCGAGCGGACCGCCGGCCGGTCCCCGGCGGCGACGTCGAGCAGGGCGCGGCGCAGGTCGGCGAGCGCACGACCGACGGGCAGCCCCGCGGCCGGCGGGTCGGCGTCGAGGCAGCCGAGCAGCCCGCCGACCGGGTCCTCGATGGCCCGCAGTCCGGGGACCGCGCCGTCGGCGACGTCGAGCGCGTGCAGCCGGGCCACGACGTCGGCCAGCTGCACCAGGGCGCCGGGGACCTCGCCGGGCGCCGGCGTCGTGGTCCCCACGACGTGCTCGAGCAGCAGGAGCGGTCCGCCCGCACCGTCGACCAGGTGCAGCGGCCGGGCCACGGGGATGCCGTGCGAGGCGACGTGGGCGAGCACGGCGTGCTCGACGTCGATCCCGGCGCCGTCGGCGCCGGGATCGGTCCGGCGGGACACGAGGTGGAGCGTGCGCCCGTCGCGGGCCCGCACGTCGACGCGTCGGACGTCGGCGGACACGCCACCCGCCATCGGCTCGATCGCCAGCACCGTCGCCCCGGGGAGCAGCTCGGCCACCGCTTCCCGGATGGCGTCCTCGACCACGCCCCGACCGTAGCGACGCGGCGCGGCGGCCACGGCCGGGTTCCGACCCGTGGGCCGGGACCGCCGGGCCGACGGCTCAGCCCCCGGACAGGAGGGCCACGACCTCGGCGCGGGACAGGCCGCGCCCGACGAGCTCGCCCTGGGCGTAGTCGACCTGCAGGGAGCGCAGCAGGCTCGCCGTGGCCTCGTCGCCGACGTGCTCGGCGACCGTGGTGAGCCCGAGCTCCACGGCGAGGCCGGCGAGGTGGCGGAGCAGCGGCTCGGCCTCGCCGGTGGCGGGATCGGGGAGGAGCCCGTCGTCGAGCTTGAGCCCGTCGAGGGGCAGGTTGGCGAGGTGGTCGAGGGTGTTGAAGCCGCGCCCGAAGTCGTCGAGGAACACCTCGACGCCCAGGTCACGGAGGTCGCGGAGGGCACCGGCGACGGCGGGCAGCTCGTGGTGGGCCGCGGTCTCGGTGAGCTCGAGGGCGATGGCGTCGGCGCCGCAGCCGGCGAGGAGCTCGGTGGCCCGGGCGCGGTAGCCGTCGTCGAGCAGCGACATCCGGGACACGTTCACGTGGACGCGGAAGGGGCCGACGGCACGGCCCCGCACCTCGCGGACGACCCGGAGCGCCGCCTCCAGGGACCAGGCGTCGATGGCGATCACGGCTCCGGAGCGCTCCGCGGACAGGATGAAGCGCGTCGGAGCGATGACCTCGTCGCCGTCGCGGAGCCGCACGAGCTGCTCGACCCGGACGACCGGGGCGCCGCCGAGCGGTGCCATCGGCTCGTACTCGGCGAACAGACCCATCCCGTCGTCGCTGCTGCGGAGCAGGTGGCCGAGCCGCGCCGAGTCCAGGCGTCGCTCGTGGGCGTCGGCCGTCGCGCCCGCCGCCTCGATCCGGTTCTTGCCCGCGCCCTTGGCCGCGAGCACGGCCGTGTCGGCCCGGGCCAGGGCCCGCTCGCCGGAGGGGTCGTCGGCCGTCATCGGGGCGAGCCCGATCGACACGCTGGGGCTGAGCACGTCCCCACCGGTCGCGAGGCGGAGCGCGGCCACGCCGCCGCGCATCTGCTCGGCGCGGATCAGCGCCCCGTCGGTGTCCATGCCCGCGAGGAGCACGGCGAACTCGTCGCCCCCGATGCGGGCGACGGCGTCGTCGGCTCGGATGTGGTCGCGCACCACGTCGGCGACGCCCCGGACCAGGTCGTCGCCCGCGCCGTGTCCGAGGACGTCGTTCACCTGCTTGAGGCCGTCGACGTCGACGAAGAGGACGACCGAGGGCACTCCGGCGACGACCGACGCGTAGCGGTCCCGCAGCACGCGCTCGAAGGCGCGGCGGTTCAGGAGCCCGGTCAGCGCGTCGTGCTCGGCTGCCCACCGCAGCTCGGACGTGGCGCTGCGCTGCTCGCTGTGGTCGGTGAGCGAGAGCAGCACGCCGTCGGCCCCGCCCCGGTCGTGGAGCGGCAGGCAGGTGGCCAGCAGCCACGCCGCCCCGGGCTCGCCGTCGTCGCCCACGTCCTGGAGCTCCAGCTGGGACGGCTGGCCCGTGGCCAGGACGTCGTCGCGGAGCTGCTCGAGGGAGACGAGCCCGCCGTCGGGGCGGCGGAACCGGCGGGCTGCGAGGTCCGGGGCACCGCCGGCTCCGGCGGGCACCAGGCGGCGTGCGGCGTCGTTGAGGTAGGGCTCGGCCTCGGCCTGCTCCCACCGGACGACGGCCCACCGGACGCTGGAGAGGATCTGGCCCACGGCGCGGTCGCTGCGATCGGCCTGCTGCTCGACCGCCTCCAGGTCGGTCACGTCGGTGAAGGTCGCGGTCACCGGGCTGTCGCGGTGACCGGTCGCACCGGCGACGGCGAAGGTCCAGGTCCGATGGCCGACCTGGACCCGCCCGCGGGTCGGGGGCCCGCCGGCCAGCACGACCTCGGCGGCCCGCCCGACCTCGACGAGGCCGGTCCAGCGGACCACGTCGGACAGCGGCGTGCCGGCCTCGACCGCTCGGCCGGCGACCTCCTCGAGGCTCCGGCTGGCCACGATCACCCGCAGCTCGTCGTCGAGGAGCAGGATCGGGCTCGGGCTCGCCTCGAGCAGGGCGTCGAGCTGCCGGGACCGGTCCCGGAGCTCCGCCGTGGTCGCGGTGAGCTCGGCGTTGACCGTGACCAGCTCCTCGTTGGTCGACTGGAGCTCCTCGTTCGTCGACTGGAACTCCTCGTTGGTCGTCTGGAGCTCCTCGTTGGTCGTCTGGAGCTCGTAGGTGGCCCGCTCGAGCTCCGACACGGTCAGGTGCAGGCTCGAGCGCGTGGCGTCCAGCTCGCGACCGAGCTCGCGGAAGATGCGCGCCTCCTCCTCGTCGGCGGGCTCGATGCCGACGGGGTCCGTGAAGCGCCCCTCGACCAGGTCGACGCGCACCCAGCCGGGTCGTCGGGCGTCGAGGCGGTCGACGGTCACGGCGACCCCGGTCCCACCGACCAGCGGGACGCGGGTGCGGTGCGGGCCCGCGGCCTCGTCCTCGGCGAGGCGCCGACGGTGGTGGTGGACCGCAGCGAGGAGCGGCGCTCGCAGGACCGGATCGACGACGGAGCCCAGCGAGAGCGACGCCTCCCCAGGCACGACCCGCAACCAGCGTCCGGTGTCGCCGCGGGTCCAGACGAGGACGTCGGCTCCCGAGACGACCAGCGTCGCGGAGACCTGGGCGGCGGCCAGGCCGCGCAGCGCGTGCAGCTCGACGTCGTCGCCCCGGTGGCTCCGGGCCGTGCGCGGGGCCACCGCGGCGAAGAGCCGGTCGTCCCTGCGCCGGATGGCGAGCGGGCGCTTGGGACCGACGGCACGGAAGATCCCGGCGTCGACGGCCTCGAACAGCTCGGGTGCGGCGCCGGTGGTCTCGGCCGGACCGAGGAACAGCAGCCCGCCCGGGGCGAGGCTGTAGTGCAGGGCGGTGAGGGCCTTGGCCTGGGCGTCGTGGTCCAGGTAGACGAGGAGGTTGCGGCACACGGCCAGGTGCATCCGCGAGAACGGCGGGTCCTCGCCGAGGTCGCTGACGCTGAAGACGACCCGGTTCCGGATCGCGCTGACCACCGTGACCCGGTCTCCGCTGCCCACGAAGTGCTCCTGGGTCCGCGCCGGCAGGTCGCGGATCGCGTCGACGGGGTACTGGGCCCGCCGGGCGATCGCGATCGCGTGGCCGCTCACGTCCGTGGCGAAGATCTGGAATCCCCGCCCGATGGTCCGGGACCGCTGGAGGTCGTCGAGCAGGATCGACAGCGAGTAGGCCTCCTCGCCGGTCGCGCAGCCGGCCGACCAGACGCGGTAGACGTCGTCGACCTCGACCTGCTGGCCGGCGATGGCCTCGCGCAGCGCGTCGAAGCGGTCGGGGTCGCGGAAGAACTCGGTGACGTTGATGTAGAGGTCGGCGACGAGCTCCCGCAGCTCGTCGGGGTCGCGCCGGCACCGCGCCACGTACTCGGCCAGCGAGGGCGACCGGGTCACCGCGACCCGCCGTGCGACGCGGCGCTGCACGACCGCGGAGCGGTAGCGGTCGAGGTCGACGCCGGTCTCCCGCAGCGTGGCTCGGCGCAGCGCCCCCATGGACTCGGCGGCCGAGTCGATCGCCGTCGAGGTCGAGGGGCCGAGCCCGGCGAGGAAGTCGACGATCCCCTGCACGTCGAGCACCCGGTCCGCAGCACCCACGTCGATCGCGCTGTGCGGCATCCCGGGGTACTCGACCTCGCCGAGGTCCTGGACCACGGTGAGGCCACCGGCGGCCCGCACGGCGAGCATGCCGACCGCGCCGTCGGTCCCGGCGCCGGACAGCACGACCCCCACGACCCGTGGGCCGAGGTCCTCGGCGGCGGAGCGCAGCAGGCGCGTCACCGACGGGACCGGTCCGCCCTCGTCCGACGGCTCGCGGAGGACGACGGCGCCGTCCCGGAGCTCGGCGTGCCGGTTCGGTGGGACGACCGTGACCGCCCCGGGCCGAGGCGGCAACCCGTCCTGTGCGACCTCGACCGGGACGCCGGCGACCCGGTCGAGCAGCTCGACCAGGACGCTGCCGTGGTTGGGCGACAGGTGCTGGGCCACGAGCACGGCGTGGGGGTTCCCGGTGGTCAGCCCCGCGACGAGCGACCGGAGCGGCTGGAGGCCCCCGGCCGATGCGCCGACGACGACGACCCGGTGCTGGTCCTCGGTCCGGGTCACGAGGGTCGCTGGACGAACCGGGCCAGCACCCGTCGGGCCCGGCTCGCCTGGTGCGTGGTGGACAGCTCGCGGCACGCCGCCACGAAGTCGACGAAGCCGTCCACGGCGGTCGCCGGGTGCTCGCCGACGGGCACGAAGCCCATCCGCCAGCCGGGGAAGTCGCGGGCGGCGACGGGCGACTCGTACAGCACGTGGACCCGCTCGTGGCGCGGGTCGGAGGCGATGCTCGCGAACACCGCCCGCACCCCGCCCGGCGGCCCCTCCAGCACCTGGACGAACGCACCGTCGTGGTACAGCAGCACCCCGGTGACGGCGCGCGACGCGTTGCGCTCACGGGCGTGGGCGAGCAGGTCGAGCAGCTCGCCGTCGCCCAGGACCCCGACGGAGGCCGACACGTAGCAGAGCTGGAGGAGCTCGTCGTCGAGGACGGCGTCCGCCGGGTCG
>CAZCEZ010000005.1:48283-84949 GCA_964497795.1 uncultured Acidimicrobiaceae bacterium
GGGTCGACTGCGGGGTCGACTGCCGGGTCAGCGGACGGGACGAGCGGCTCGGCGGCGCGCACGCCCGCCGTCGTGGTGACGTTCGGGCGGTCGACGGGTTGGGCTGGCGGCACGGGCATCTGCCCACGGGCTCCTGTGATCCGACGCACCCGACCGGACGGGCACGTCCGGTACGGTCTACCTCCCGCGATCGGCGGGGACCAGCGAATCGGACCCTGGGCGCACGAGAGGGTCGCTCAGGGGCAGCCGAGCTCCCCGAAGCGCAGCACGTCAGCCGGATCGGCACCGGGCTCGGCGGCCAGCGGCTCGACGTCCACGCGCTCCAGGGCCCCGTCGACGACACGCCACCGCGTGGTCGTCCCCCGGTACGCGCCGTCCTGGCTGCGACCGGCGTCGTGGACGGCGACGTCGGCCGCGTCGTCGGCCCGGAGGCACTCGACCCCCGACACCGCGCCGACGCTCGCGCCCACGGCGAACGCGTTGGCGACGGCGCCGTCGAGGGGTCGGTCCAGGTCGCAGCCGTCGGCCACGACGAGGCTCACCACCTCCGCGGATGCGCCGGCGCCCACGACGAGCCAGAGGTCGTCGTCGCCGTCGCCCTCGACGTCGCCCACGGCCGCGACCCGCAGGGCGGCGAAGGTCGCCACCGTCTCGTCCGACCACGACCGCACGGTCCGCCCGCCGGCGGCGTGCTCCACGGCGACGGCCACGGTCAGGTCGTCGACGACGTGCACGGTGACGGCGTCGTCCCGCCCGTCGCCGTCCACGTCTGCCGACACCGGGGGCTCGACCGCCGGCGCGTCGGGCGCCGGGTCCTGGTCCTCGCACCCGGCAGGTGGTCCGTCGGCCGGTGCCGAGGTGGACGTCGTGGTCGTGGTCGGCCGGGCGTCGTCGGTCCCGCCCCCGCCGCAGGAGGCGAGCACCGCGGTGGCGAGCACCAGGGGCAGGAGCGCCGCAGCGGGAGGGAGGCGGAGCGGGGCGACCGGCACCCGACGATCGTGGCACCGTCGGCGGCGGCCGTCGCGGCACCCGACATCCCGGACGATCCGGGCACCTAGGGTGCGCCGCCATGACCGGACCGACCGATGCCCCCTGGCTCCTCGATGCCTGCTCCCTCGTCGACGCCTACCGGGCGGGCGACCGCGACCCCGTCGAGGACACCCGCGCCTGCCTGGAGGCCATCGAGGCCAGCGAGCTCAACGCCTTCTCCCACGTCGACGCCGAGTCGGCCCTGGCCGCGGCCGAGGCGGCCGACACGTCGCTGCCCTTCGGCGGGGTGCCCATGGGCGTGAAGGAGCTGGACAAGGTCGCGGGCTGGCCCGACACCGAGGCCAGCCTCGTGTTCCGCGACAGGCTCGCCGAGGCCGACAACACGATGGTGGCCCGCCTGCGCGCCGCCGGCGCCGTCTTCGTCGGCCTGACCACCGCCTCGGAGTTCGGCGGCCTCAACGTGTCGACCACGAAGCTGAACGGGACCACCCACAACCCGTGGGAGCACGGTCGCACCGCGGGCGGCTCCTCGGGCGGATCGGCCGCGGCGGTGGCCGGGGGGCTCGTCCCCATCGCCACCGGCGGCGACGGCGGCGGGTCGATCCGCATCCCGGCCGGCTTCAACGGCAACCTCGGCGTGAAGGGCACGGCCGGGCGCATCCCCCGGGGCCCGAAGACCGAGATCGCGCCCCTCACCGTGGTGAAGGGGTGCCAGGCCCGCAGCGTGCGCGACGCGGCCCGGTGGTACGACGTGTGCGCCGGCTACGACTCCCGCGACCCGTACTCGCTGCCCAGCCACGGCCGCTGGGAGGCCGGGCTCGGCACCCACGACCTGGCCGGCCTCCGGGTGGCCGTCGTGCCCGACCTCGGCCGGGCCGTCCTGCGACCCGAGGTCGAGGCCAACGTCCGCGAGGCCGCGGACGCCCTGATCGCCGACGCCGGCATGACCCGGGTCGAGGTCGACGTCGACCTGCCCGGCCTCGGCTTCGAGTGGGCGATGTCGAACCTCGCCCAGCTCGCCAACGACCTGCGCGACCTCTGGCCCGACTGCAAGGACGACCTGACCAAGGAGATGGCCGGGGGCATGGAGCTGGCCCACGGCTCCTACGACCTGACCATGGCGGCCACCGTCGAGCGCAACCGGACCCGGCTCAACGAGGCCATGGCCGACGTGTTCGACTCCTGCGACCTGCTGATCTGCGCCACCAACCCCGACGTGGCCTACCCCGCCCACGTCACGGCCAACACCCGGGTCGGCGACGTCAAGGTCGGCCTCGAGAACAACGGCGTGCTGACCATCCCGGCCAACATCGCCGGGAACCCCGCCGTGTCGATCCCCGTGGCCCCCGCCTTCGGACTCCCGGTCGGGATGCAGGTCATCGGCCGCCACCACGACGACGCCCTGCTCCTCGACGTCGCCCTCGCCGTGGAGCGCACCCTGCCCTGGCCCCTGGTGGCCCCGGGCGCACCCGTGTAGGGGGGCGTCGGGGGTTCCTGTCGGACCCCCTGGGTTCACTGTGGGCATGGCAACGCAGATGCGCCTCTCCCCCACCTTCCAGCTCGACCGGGCCAGCCGCGAGGCCGGTCGCCGGGGCGTGGCCCGGGCCCGTCAGGCCCTCGCCGAGGCCGTGGCCCGCAGCGCGGCCGACGCCCGCACCGACGGTCCCCACCTCGACGAGCACCACGCCCACGCCGCCTGATGGCCACGCCCCTCCCTCGCCCGCCGCTCGCTACCCTCGCCCACCGTGAGCGTGGTGGGGTGGATCGTCGTCGGCCTGGTGGCCGGTGCGCTGGCGGGTCGGGTGACCGGCGTCCGCCGGCAGGGCTGCGTCACCACGACCGTCGTCGGGGTCGTCGGCGGCCTGCTCGGGGGCGCCCTCTTCACGGCTGCGGGCGACGAGGGGATCGGCGGCTTCGGGCTGCGGTCGGTCTTCGTCGCCTTCATCGGCGCCTGCGTGCTGCTGCTCGTCCTCGGCGCCGCCACGGGCACGGGGGCACGCCGCCGCTGACCCCGACGGCGCTTCTTGACCGTCCGGTCAAGAAGCGCCGTAGAGTGGCGCCATGACCGACGTCGTGATCATCGATGCCGTCCGCACGCCCGTTGGGCGTCGCGGCGGCGGCCTGTCCACCATGCACCCGGGCGAGCTGCTCGGCATCGCCCAGAAGGCGCTCATCGACCGCACCGGGATCGATCCGGCCGAGGTCGGCCAGGTCGTGGCCGGCTGCGTGTCCCAGGTCGGCGAGCAGGCCTTCAACATCGGCCGGACCGCCTGGCTCGCCGCCGGGCTGCCCCAGTCCGTGGCCGCCACCACCGTCGACACCCAGTGCGGGTCCTCCCAGCAGGCCACCAACCTCGCCACCGCCCTCGTCGCCGGCGGCGCCGTCGACGTCGCGGTCGCCTGCGGCGTCGAGGTCATGAGCCGCATCCCCATCGGGTCCTCCGGCCGCAAGGACATCGGCCTGGGCATCCCGATCCCCAAGACCTACTTCGGCCGCTACGAGATGACCTCGCAGTTCGAGGGCGCCGAGCGCATCGCCGACAAGTGGGGCATCTCCCGGCAGGACTGCGACGAGTTCGGGTTCCGCTCCCAGCAGCTGGGCGCCCAGGCCTGGGCCGAGGACCGCTTCGGCACCCAGATCGTGCCCGTCACCGCCCCCGACCGCGACGAGGAGGGCAACGTCCTCGACAGCACCCACGTCGTCAGCCGCGACGAGGGTCTGCGCGAGACCACGCTCGAGAAGCTCGCCACGCTGAAGCCCGTGGCCCGCGAGGACGGCGTCCACACCGCCGGCTCGTCGTCCCAGATCTCCGACGGCGCCGCCGCCGTGCTGATGATGACCGCCGACAAGGCCGCGGCCCTGGGCCTGACGCCCAAGGCCCGCATCGTCGACACCTGCAACGTCGGCGTCGACCCGGTCCTCATGCTGACCGGCCCGATCGACGCGACGGCCCACCTGCTCGGCCGCACCGGCATGTCGATGTCCGACATCGACATCGTCGAGATCAACGAGGCCTTCGCCTCGGTCGCCCTGTCGTGGGCCAAGGAGTACCGCCCCGACCTCGAGGGCGTGAACCCCAACGGCGGCGCCATCGCCCTCGGTCACCCCCTCGGTGGCACCGGTGCGGTCCTGCTGACCAAGGCCCTCCACGAGCTGGAGCGCGCCGACAAGCAGACCGCGCTCGTCACGATGTGCTGCGGTGGCGGTCTGGGTACCGGCACCATCATCGAGCGGATCTGATGCGTCGGGGCGGTCCGCACCGGTCACGGCCGGACCGCCCCCGCACCTCCCGTTCCGCCGCCGTCGCCCCGACCCGGGCCACGGCGGCGGCCGGGATCGTCGGCCTCGCCCTGCTCGGGGCGTGCGCCACCGCCGAGCCGGCGGGCCCCGACCCCGACGCCGGGCTCGGCGTCGTCGTCGACCACGTCGACGGCGACACGCTGGACGTCGAGATCGGTGGCGTCACCGAGCGCGTCCGCCTGATCGGCGTCGACACGCCAGAGTCGGTGGCCCCGAACCGTCCGGTGCAGTGCTACGGCGCCGAGGCCAGCGCGTTCGTGGCCAGCATCCTGCCCGTCGGCACCGAGGTCCGCCTCGAGCGCGACGCCGTGGCCCGCGACCGCTTCGACCGGCTCCTCGCCTACGTGTACCGGGCCGAGGACGACCTGCTCGTCAACCTGGCCCTGGTCGAGCGGGGCTTCGCCGACGCCGTCACCTACGGCGACAACGAGGCCCTGTACGACGTGCTCGTCGCCGCCGAGGCCGAGGCCCGCGACGGCGGCCGGGGGCTGTGGAGCGTGTGCGGCGGCCCCGACGTCGACATCGGACCGCCACCCCGCTGAGTCAGCTGACGGGGTCGGGCTCCGCGGTGCGCGAGGTCCGGAAGCGGGCCAGGCCACCGACGACGGGGGCGTCGACCGTGGCCGTCGCGGCCACGAACGGGCTGCGCCGGGACACGGCCAGACCGGCGAGGCCGGCGAGGAGCACGAGGCCGCCGACGATGCGGGCCAGCGTGCGCGGCTCGGGCGCCGCGATCTGCCCGGCAGCCAGCTCCTGGGCGCCGGTCACCACCGGCGCCGAGTCGGTCAGGCCCTGACCCTCGGGCTCGAGGACCGGCTGGACGGGCAGCACCGTGGTCGGCGGGGACGGGACGACGGGCGCCGCCGTGGGCGGGGGCGTGAAGCCCGACGACCCGGCCGTCGTCGGCGGCGCGGTCGGGGTCGGCGCATCGGTGACGGGCACCGTGGGGGGCGGCGGGGTGCCGGCCACGGTCTGGATGGAGGCGTCGGTCGGCTCGTCGAAGACCAGGGTGAAGGTGGGCGGGACGTCGGAGTCGGCCAGCTGGCCGGGGACGATCACGACGCTGAACCGGTCGCCGAACTGGAGCGTGCCGAGCGGGAAGGTCCACTGGGCGCCGTCGTCGGACGCGATGCCGGTCACCGAGGTGGAGCAGTCCGCGGTCGGGCGGGCGTCCCACCGGCCGCCGTCCTCGCCGATCCATGCGCTGCCCGACTGGCAGGCGAGCAGGACGGCGGCCGCGCCGCCCCCGTCGCCGGTGTCGGACACGTCGAGGGTCAGCACCGGGTTGGTCCGGCCGTCCTCGATCTCGCCCGAGACGGCGGCGATGGCCTGCTCGCCCTCGACGGTGCTCTGCACCATGAGCTGGCCCTCCTCCACGTTCGGCGGGATCGGGACCTCCACGAGCAGCCCGGCCTGGACCCGCCACCACCAGCCGCTGTCGACGACCCGGGTGCTCCGGGCCGCCTCCACGGGCGGGGCGACGACGAGGACGAGACCGGCCACGACCGCGACGAGTGCGGCGAGGAGACGGCGGCGGGTGGTCGGCACGGGTCAGACCTCCACGGGGGCGTCGGCGGCGGCCGTCGACGACCGGTTGATGGTGGCGGGGTCCCCGCCCAGGTAGCTGGCCTGGACCCGGGGGTCGGCGAGGACCTCGTCGGGTGGGCCGTCGAGCAGCGGGTGCCCGAGCTCCAGGGCGAGGAGCCGGTCCGACACCGAGGTGATCAGCGGCATGTCGTGCTCGATGATGAGGATGGAGCAGCCGGTCTCGGCCTGGATCCGCCGGAACAGCGGCGCCATGGCCTCCGACTCGCGCTGGGCGATGCCCGAGGAGGGCTCGTCGAGGAGCAGGACCTTGGGCTCGTGGGCGATCAGCATGCCGATGTCGACGATGCGGCGGGATCCGGTCGACAGCTCGCGCACGTACTTGTCCCGGTAGGCACCCAGGTTCAGCAGCTCGACCAGGTCGGCCACCGACCAGGCGACGTCGCGCTCGACGTCGACGATGCCCGGGAGGCGGAGGGCCGTGGCCAGGTGGTCCCGCTCGGGCAGGTGCCGCTCGAGGGACAGCGCCAGGTTCTCGGCCACCGTCAGCGAGCCGACGAGGCGGGCGTCCTGGAAGCTCCGGCCGAGGCCGAGCCAGGCACGGGCGTCGGGACCGAGGTCGGTGATGTCGGTGCCGTCGAGGTGGATCCGCCCTGCGTCGGCGCGCAGGAAGCCCGACGTGAGGTCGAAGATCGTCGTCTTGCCCGCCCCGTTGGCGCCGACCAGGCCGAGGATCTCGTCCCGGTGCAGGACGAAGGAGCAGTCGCGCACGGCGCGGATGCCGCCGAAGGAGATCGAGACCTCGGAGAGCTCGAGGATCGGCGGGGCGTCCAGGTCCGGGGCCCGGCGGACCGCGGCGGGCGCCGGGGCGCCTGCGGCGACGGCCGCGCCCTCGACGTCGGGCACGAGCCCGTCGTCCCCGGCTCCCTCGGTCCCCGCAGCGCCTGGGGCGTCGTCGTCACCGGCGGCGTCGGCCAGGAAGACCGAGCGGGCGATGTCGCTGCGGTCGAGCAGGTCGGCGGTCGGCCCGGAGAACCGGACCTCGCCCTTCTCCAGGAAGTAGGCCCGGTCGGCCACGGTGAGGGCGACGTTGATCGACTGCTCGACGAGCACCACGGCCGTGCCGGCCGCCTGGATGCGCCGCACGATGACGAGCAGCTGACCGACGACGGAGGGGGCGAGGCCCAGGGAGAGCTCGTCGATGATGAGCAGCTCGGGCTTGGCGATGAAGGCCATGCCGAGGGCGAGCATCTGCTGCTCGCCACCGGACAGGTTCCCGGCGAGCTGGTCGGCTCGCTCGAGCAGGCGCGGGAAGGTCTCGTAGACCTCCTCGGTGGCCCGGGACACCCAGTCGGCGTCGTCCCGGTACAGCCACGCCGCGACGCGCAGGTGCTCGCGCACGGTCAGGGTCGGGAACACGGCCTTGCCGCCCGGGACCATCACCACGCCGGCCTTGACGGCCGCGACCGGGTCGGCGCCGGTCAGGTCGGTGCCGGCGAAGGTGACCGTGCCCGCCTTGGGCGGCAGCAGGCCGCAGATCCCCTTGAGCACGGTGGACTTGCCGGCGCCGTTGGTGCCGAGCAGTGCCACGCACTCCCCGGGGGCGACGTCGAGGTCGACGCCGAAGACGACCTGGACCCGGTCGTAGGCGAGCTCGAGGTCCCGGACCTGGAGCACGGCGTCGCCCGCCACCGGGGCGACCTCGACCGGGTCGGGCGCGGCGGCGTCGTCGGCCGGGTCGGTCTCGTCGAGCACGAGGGAGTCGGCGACGAGGCTGGGGACGTGGATGCCGCGTCGCTCGGCCACGCTGCGCAGCCAGCGGTCGCGGAGGCGGTAGCAGCCCTCGGCGAGGCCGCCGGGGAGGATGAGCAGCACGGCGAGCAGGCCGAGGCCCGAGGAGAGCAGGTCGATGTTCTCGATGCCCCGCAGGCCCGGCAGCAGGGGCACGCCGAGCACGAACACGGCACCGAGGACGGCGCCGGGCAGCGACGAGATGCCGCCGATGACCGTCATCGAGAAGATGAGGATCGACTCCTCGGCCCGGAACGAGTCCGCGTCGACCGAGGACTGCTGGTACACGAACAGCGCACCGGCCACGCCGGCGATGGCCCCCGAGGCCACGAAGGCCGCCAGCCGCGTCCGGGCCAGGCCGATGCCGAAGGCCTGGAGCACCCGGCCGTTGTCCCGGGCGCCCACGAAGAGGCGACCCGAGCGGCCGGACCGCAGCGACCGGGCCACCTGGATCGACAGGCCCAGGAACACCAGGCAGAGCAGGTACATCTTCGACTGCGGGTGGAACGTGAGGGGCCCGAACGTCGTCGTGGTGTCGAGCCGGATCGCGCCGTAGAGGGCGGGCAGCTCGACGAACGCGGAGTCCTTCGGCAGCAGCCACCCGAAGTAGGTGTCGCGCAGCACGAAGTTCTGGACGGTGGCGGCGAACGCGAGCGTGGTCACGGCCAGGAACAGGCCCTGGACCCGGAGCGCCGGCAGCCCGACGACGAGCGCGGCGAGCGCGCCGGCCAGCGCCGCGGCGGCCAGCACCAGGAAGAAGTCGAGGTTGTGGTTGGCGGCGAGGCCGCCGGCCACGGCGCCGCCGACGCCGGCGATCGCCCACTGGCCGAGCGAGATCTGGCCGGACCAGCCGGTGAGGATCACGAGGCTGACGCCCACCATGGCGTAGATGACCATGCGGGTCAGGGTCTCGGTCTGGAACCTGCCGACGGCCCAGGGGGCGGCGAGGAAGGCGACGCCGACCAGGGCGACGATCGCGGCGCGGGCCCGTCGGACCTCGGGGAGGTCGCGCAGCACGGCGGGGGTCCCCCGCTGCTCCTGCACGGCCTGCCACGACGAGGCGCCCGCGTCCTGGGCCCGGCTGAGCGTCTTGCGCTGGGCGATGAGCGCCCCGATGATCACGACGAGCATCGAGGCCGTGGCCAGGGACGACGATCCGGTGCCGAACAGGGCCCCGGACTCGATGGCCCCGATGAGGAGCCCGGCACCGAGGGCGAGGCCGAACCCCTCCATCTTGGCGATGACCGCGGTGGCCAGGCCGAACAGGAGGAGCTTGGGCCCGGTGAAGCCGGCGAGGGGCACGCCCTGGAGCGGGGCCTGGAGGAAGATGCCGATGCCCGACAGGGTCGTGGCCAGCACCCAGACCACCGTCGACACCCGGCCGACCGGGATGCCGACGAGGCTGGCCCGGTCCGCGTTCTCCGCGGAGGCGCGCACGGCGATGCCGATGTCGGTGAAGCGGAAGAAGGCGGTGAGCCCGGCGACGCAGCCGGCGACGACCACGACGGTGAAGGCGTGGTCGCCGGTGAAGGCGGCGACGCCCCACTGGATCGACAGCAGGTCGGTGAACGGGGTGGTCGGGCGGGCCGACGAGCCGGCGAGCAGGTCGTCGGAGAGGGCCTGCTTGACCAGGAACTCCCCGAAGAGCAGCAGGAAGCCGACGCCGATGGTCGCCACCGTCAGGATCAGGCGGGGCGCGGAGGAGAACCGGCGGATGACGGTCGTCTGCACGCCGGCGCCGAGCAGCACCGAGCCGACCAGCACCACGGGCACCACGGCGAACCAGGACCAGCCCTGGAAGATGATCAGGAACACGGCGGCGACGGCGGGGATGGCCCCGAGCTGCGCCTGGGCGAAGTTGATGATCCGGTTCGCCCGGTACACGAGGATCAGGCCGACGCCGATCAGGCCGTACAGGGACCCGGCGATGGCGCCGGTGACCATCACCTCCCGCGGGATCTCGATGGAGCCGAGGCCGAGGGTGCCGACCCCGAGGCCGAGCTGGCCGAAGACCAGCTGCACCCCGACCTCCACGAACAGCACCCAGGCGAGCAGGGCCCGCCCGACGGCACCGGCGAGCGCCACGGCGCGCTCGCCGCCGGGCAGGTCGCGGACCCGGTCGACTGCCTCGACCAGGGGGGCGGGGACGTCCGGGCGCCTCACGACGACGCGGCCGGGATCGTGAACTCGTTCGTCCACTCCCCGATCTCGTACCGGGTGGAGCCGGAGTGCGTCACGTACGCACCGGCCCGGTTGTCGATCTTCGAGGTCGCCGTCGGCGACCAGTAGATCTCCCGGGCGTCGGAGATGGCGCCGTAGTCACCCGGTCCGTAGTCGACGAGCACCGAGCCGGGCCGGTCGCCGCCGTAGGACTCGGCGTTGAACACGCCCGCCTCGGCCGTGGCCGGGGTCAGGTTCGGGCCGGCGTAGTGGATGAGGCCGGCGACGAGGGCGTAGTACGACCAGTTCAGGTTGCAGGCGCTGCACGGACGGCCGTCGCGGCCGCTGGCCCGCCACATGCGGCTGACCTCCTGCTGGTCGAAGTTGACCGGGTCGAACAGGTGGCCCGGGCCGAACGCGTGGACCCACTGGCGCTGGTCGTAGAGCCGGCCGAGCAGGTCGTAGTCGAGGAGCCCGGTCCCCGAGGTCAGGTGCTCGGGGAAGTAGTTCTGGGCCGACATGGCGTTGAACAGCGACACGGGGACGACGGGGTCGCAGAAGCACACCACCGTCGTCACCTCCTCGGCGATCAGCTTCTGGACGTAGGAGTCGGCCTCGCCGGTCGCCTGGTTGATGTCGGGCGAGTAGGTCTGCACGACCGTGGGCGCACCGGCGCAGGCGTCGATCTTGGCCTTGATCTGGTCGGCGACGATCTTGTCGGTGTCGCGGTCGGGGGCGAGCACGCCGACCTTGCGGGGGGTGTTGCGACCCTGGGGCATGGACGGGTGGATCACCCGACCGGCGTGGGTCGCGGTGCCGCTGGCCAGCTTCTTGCAGAAGTACTCGGCGATGATGTCGCTCGACTGGTCGCCGTCGGCGAACAGGTCGTAGCGGAACGGGCGCCGGCCCTCGAAGTAGCTGCGGGGCCAGTGCCAGCCGCCGAGGGAGATGATCCCGGCCCGGGCGAACTCGTCGTGGATCTCGGGGTAGTGGACGTTGCCGACCACGACCATGAAGGGCTGCATCTCGATGACCCGGCGGGCCTCCTGCTTGCAGCGGGGCACGTCCTGGGGGGACGTCGGGCACGACGTCTCGACCCGGACGATCTCCAGGTCGCGGCCGTAGGTCTCGTAGTGGGTCTCGATGAAGTCCTTGGCCGCGGCGTCGAGCGCGGCGCGGTCCTGGGGCGTGGTGGCCAGGCCCTGGGTGGCCAGGATCGAGTCCGACGCCTGGTTGGCGACGTACTCCCACAGCACGATCTTGATCGAGTCCGCGGTGACGCCCGGGTAGGTGGCACCGCCGTTGTCGGCGCCGTCGGGCCACTTGGGGATGCAGGCCGGCGCGTTCAGGAGGAAGTCGAACTGGTCGTCGCCCACGCAGTGGCTGGTGTCCCCGACCACGGGTGCGGCACCGCCGCCGCCCGACGCGCCGCCGCCGGCGCCCGCGCCCGACCCGGCACCGGCCGACGTCGACCCGCCTCCGGCGCCACCCCCGGTCCCACCGCCGGCCTGCGACCCGGCACCGCCGGACCCGCCGGACCCGCCGGCTGCACCGGTCCCGCCCGGGACCGTGCCGACCACGCCGCCCGCGCCCGGGGCGCCGACGTCGCCGCCGCCTCCGGTGACCGGCGCGGCGAACCCGCCGGCGTCCACGAAGGCCGCCCCGTCGCCTCCGGGCGCGTTGGAGGGCGCCGCGACCACGAAGGCCGCCTGCGCAACGATGACCGCCAGGAACGGCAGGTACAGCTTCAGCTTCCGACTGAGCACGTGATCGACCCCTCGCTTCGGTGCTCCGGCTCACGGACCTGTCCGCTTCGCCCGATTTCGATGTGCGACACAGCCAAGTGCACGCGCGTCACCGATGTCACATCGGCCGCGGACCCGGACAGGTGAGCGACCACGGACCCTCACACGGGGGACGAGCCGGTCGATAGCGTCCCGTCGGTGACCGAGCTCGCCGAGCGCCTGGGGCACGGGCCCGACACCCGTCTGCTGATCGTGAGCTGCGACGACCTCGGGTCGACGCACTCGGCCAACGTCGGCGTCTACCGGGCGCTGCGCGACGGCGTCGCGACGTCCGCGTCGCTGATGGTGCCGTGCCCGTGGTCCCGGGAGGCAGCGGGCCAGCACCGGGGCGAGGACGTCGGCGTCCACCTCACCCTGACCGCGGAGTTCGACCGCTACCGCTGGGGTCCGATCACCCAGTCCCCCTCCCTGCTCGACGGCGACGGCGGCTTCCCCCGCACCAACGTCGACGCGTGGGAGCACGCCGACCTCGACGAGGTCCGGCGCGAGCTGCGCGCCCAGGTGGAGCGGGCGATCCTGTGGGGCTTCGACGTCACCCACCTCGACAGCCACATGAACGTGCTCCAGCTGCGCCCCGAGCTGTTCGACGTGTACCTGGACCTGGCCGTCGAGCACGACCTGCCGGTCCGCCTCAACGGGGCGGCGGCGCAGCGGGCGATCGGCTTCCCGTTCCGGGACCTGGCCGCCGAGGAGGGGGTCCTCGCCCCCGACCACTTCGCCTACTCCCCCGCCGTCGGCGGGCGCCGTGCCTTCCACCGGCTCGTCGAGGACCTGCCCCCCGGGGTCACCGAGGTCCACCTGCACCCGGCCGTCGACGCCCCCGAGCTGCGGGCCGCGACCGACACCTGGCCCGGTCGCGTCGACGACCTCGACCTGCTGCTCGACCCCGACACCCGGTCGCTGCTGGACCGCCTCGGGGTCGTCCTGGTCGGGTACCGGGCGCTGCGCGACGCCCAGCGGGCCCGATGAGCCGGTCGCCCTCCCCCCGCACGGCGTCCCGGACCGTCGCGGCGCTCGTCGTGCCCGCGCTGCTCGCCGCCGGCTGCAGCAGCGACCGGCGGGCCATCTCCCGCGACGACCTCCCCGAGGTCCCCGACGAGCCCACCCACGTGGTCGTCCTCGACGACGACGGCTTCGACGTCGACGAGCTCGACGTCACCACCGAGGACCTCGTCGAGTTCCGGATCGAGGGAGACGACGACCACGGCATCCGCGCCGACGTCCGGATCGACACCGGGCTCCTGCTGCCCGGCGAGGCGACGCTGGTCGTGTTCGACGAGCCCGGCCGCTACGAGGTCGTGGACGTGACCGACGAGGACCAGGTGCTCGTCGTCACCTCGGTGGAGGCCACCGAGGACGCAGCCCCCGCCGCCGTCGGGACGCCACCGACACCCGGCCCCCCACCACCCGGCGACCTGGCGACCGGCACCCCGACACCCGGCACCCCGACACCCGGCACCCCGGCGACCGGCGTTGCGTCGGCCGGCACGTCGCCGCCCGACCCCACGTCCGCCGATCCGGCCGCGACCGGCTCGGCACCGTCCCGCTCCACGGCGTCCGGCGCCACGGTCGACGGCGCTCCGGTCCCGCAGCCCGACCCGGCGCCACCCGGCCCGACCTCGACCGGCCCGACCTCGACCGGCCCGACGGCGACCGGCCCCGTGACCGTGGCAGCCGACGGCGGCGTGCCGGCCGGCGACCGCGGCATGGCCCTGTGGGCGTGGACCGCCGACGGCTACGGGCTGCCGTCGGCCGTGTCGGCGCTGGCCTCCATGGCCGAGCTCGGCGTCGACCACGTGCAGCTCGCGCCGCGCTGGTTCCTCGACGACGCCCGCGACGACGCGCCGTCGGTCGATCCGGACCGCACCGCGACCGCTGCGTCCCTGGCCACGGCCGTGACCGCGGCCCGTGCCCTCGGGCTGGGCGTGACGGTCAAGCCGATGCTCGACGTCGAGGACGGCTCCTGGCGCGGCGCCCTCGACCCGGCCGACCCCGACCGCTTCTTCGCCACCTACGGCGACCTCGTCGTGGACCTCGCCCGTCGCTCCCAGGCCCTCGGCGTCGACCGCTTCGTCGTGGGCGTCGAGCTCGCCTCGCTGTCGGGCGACCGGGCCCGCTGGCGGAGCCTGGTGGCGCGGGTCCGCACCGCCTTCACCGGGACCGTCACCTACGCCGCCCTCCCCTACGAGGCCCCCGCCGTCGGCTTCTGGGACGTGCTCGACGAGGTCGGCGTCAACGCGTGGTCACCGCTCGCCGACGGCCCGACGACCGACGTCGGCGCGCTGCGCACGGCGTGGGAGGCCGAGCTGGACCGCTACGAGGCGGTCGGGCGCGCCGCGGGCCTGCCGGTCGTGGTGCTCGAGGCCGGGTTCACGTCGCAGCGGGGCACGGCGACCGAGCCGTGGCGCTGGGACCTGTCCGACGTCCACGCACCGGACGAGCAGGCGGCGGGCTACGCCGCGCTGCTCGCCGCGGTGGCGGACGAGGGTTCCTGGCTCCGGGGCCTGCACTGGTGGGCGTGGCGCCAGACCGACCGCGGCCTGGCGCTGGACTTCACGCCCCAGGGTGCGCCGGCTGCGGACGTGCTGCGCGCCTCCTGGCGCTGAGGGCCAGGCCGAGGGCCACGGCCAGGCCGGCGGCGGGCAGGGCGACACCGACGGGCAGCTCGGGCACGACGGGCGGCGGCGCCAGCGTGGAGGACGACTGGAAGGCGACCTCGGCGAGCTGCACGGAGCCGGCGGTGGGGACGCCCTCGACGCCGAAGGCGAACACGACCCGGCGCACCGCCGACAGGTCGACGCCCAGGTCGCCGAGCGGGATGCGCACGCCGTTCATCGTCTCCTGGGGGCGGTTCGAGCGCTTGTCGGTCAGGGCGTACGTGCCGTACGTGGAGGCCGGGACCGTGGCCGAGCCGCCGTCGGTGACGACGGTGACGAGGAAGTCCGAGGCGGTGCCCGTCTCCGGGTCGACCACGTTGGCGTCGGCCGCGTTGGCCAGCGTGCGGAACGTGAGGACCTCGGCGTCGGTGAGGTCGACGGCGGACCCGTCGGCGGCCAGGTCGATGGTCAGTGAGGCGGGGCCGTCCCACACCAGGGTGTGCTGCCGGTTGCCGGAGCGGTTCTGGTCGGGGCACGCGGGCAGGCCGTTGCCGGCTGCGTCGGAGTCGCACTCGGCGAAGGTGGTGAAGCCCTCCGGGGTGGCCACGGCACCGTCGGTCGGGTCGAAGAGCATCGTGCGGGTCGCGGCCGGGCCCGAGTAGGAGATGCCGACGTACTGCTCGCAGGGCACGGGCGAGTCGAGGGAGCCGGGCTCGCTCGGGCACAGCGACGCCGGGATCGGGGCCTCGCCGGTCAGGTAGGGCTCCAGGTCCAGCTCGTCGCCGACGTAGCGCCGCAGGAACGTCGAGATGGCGAACACGCCCATCTTCTTCTGGTCCTGGGGCTCGAGGCGCTCGGAGCCCTCGACGCGGATCCCGCAGACGGGGTCCGACGTGGCGGCGCCGCCGTTGTCGTCGTTCGTCCAGACGGTGTTGAAGAAGTTGTGGTTCGTGCCGCGGACCGTGAACTGGATGCGGGCGTAGGGGCTGTCCGGGTCGGTGTAGGTCGACCGGTCGTAGGCCTGGTTGCCCTGGAGGTTCGACACGTCGCCGTCGCAGATCGGGGCGAGGGCGGCGAAGTGGACGCCGTCGGTGACGGGGTCGTTGAAGTCGACGGCGGCGAGCGAGAAGACGGCCTTCAGGCCGTACGGCTCGGCCAGGGCCCGGTTCTCGGTGATCAGGGTGTTGACGCCCTCACCGCCGCGCGAGTGGCCCATGACGCCGATGGCGGACAGGTCGACCTTGTCGCGCAGCTGGAGGCCGGGTTCGGTGTCGTTCTCGCCGGTGTCCCAGTCCCGCACGAGGTCGAGGGTCTCGACCAGGAGCTGGGCCCGTTCGGGCATGCCGTTGGAGCCCGAGGAGTCGAAGGTGTTGATGGCGTTGGCATCGACGCTGACCACCACGTAGCCGTGGGACGCGAGCAGCGAGCCGAGGTAGTCGTATCCGGCGTAGGACGGGATGTTGCTCGTGACCGCCGTCTCCGGGCAGGGGTAGCCGAGGAACTCGGCGACGGTGAAGTCGCAGGTCGAGTGGCGACCGTGCTGGAACACGATCAGCGGGGAGCGGCCCGGGGCGTCGGTCGGCAGGTGGACGTTGCCCGACAGCTCGGCGGCGTAGGTCACGCCGGTGGCGTCGTCGGTGACGAGGATGGTCCCCTCGTCGTAGGTGAAGCGGTCCACGCCGTGGGGGCCGCGCTCGGCCGGGTCGGGCAGCGCCGGGGCCGGAGGCTCGGGGGCGACCGTGGTGGAGGTCGTGCTCGACGTGGTCGTGGTCGTCGTCGTGTTCGGGTTGCCGACGCCGTCGGGCGGGCCCTGCTGGGCGAGGGCGGGTGCGGCGACGCCGGCGACGAGGGCGACGCCGGCGACGAGCGCGGCGCCGGCCCGACGGGCGCGGAGGGGGGTGCGGGGGTGCATGTGCTGGTCCTGGGGTGCGTCGGTGGATGTGGGTCCGGGGATCCGGGTGGGGGTGGTGGTCAGGTGCTGGCGGCCGGGCGGCGTCGGACGACGAGCACGGCGCCCGCGGCGAGGAGGGCGAGCGCGGCCAGCGCGACCCGCCCCTCGGGCACGACGGGCGGCGGGGCCTGGTCGTCGGCCAGCCGCTGGAAGGCGACCTCGGCGAGCTGGACGGAGCCGGTGGCCGGCTGGCCGGCGGCGACGTCGCCGGCCAGGAAGGAGATGGCGGTGAGCGCGGTCGTGTCGACGCCGGCGGCCCGGAGCTCGGCGAGCGGGACCACCACCCCGTTCATGGTCAGCTCCCGGTTGGGGTCCGGGACCTGGGGCACGAGGGCGGACGACCGCTCCGACACGGTCACCGTGGCGGTGGCTCCGGTGGCGTCGGTGACGGCGACCTGGAGGTCGGTCGCACCGTCGCCCGGGTTCAGCTCGTCCTCGGCGCCGGCGGCGTCGAAGTTGGCCGCCGTGCGGAACGTGAGGGCGTCGAAGCCGGTGGCGTCGAGGGCCGAGCCGTCGGCGGACAGGGCGAGGTCGAGGCGGGCCGGCGAGGTCCACTCGAGGGTGAAGGCGTCGGCACGGGACCGGTACGGGTTCGTCACGCACGTGCTCGCCGTGCCCGGGTCGCGGGTCTTGCCGTCCATCCCGTCGTCGGGCTGGGGGTCGCACAGCTCGAAGCGGTCGAAGCCCGTGGCGGTCACGGCGCCGCCGAGGTCGTTGGTGGCGAGCGGGTCGGCCCCGTCGGCCAGGAACGGCGAGCCGGCGTCGGGACCGGGGGTGGCCACGAGCAGGCGGTCCTCGGCCGGAGCGAGGAAGGAGATGCCCACGATGTCGTCGCAGGGACCGACGCCGCCGGGGCAGGCCGCGGCGGGGATGCGGGCCGAACCGTCGAGGAGCGAGTCGAAGGCGAGCTCGCCGCCGACGTAGCGGCGCATGAAGCCGTTGACGAAGGCGGTGCTCATGCGCTCGACGTCGGCGCGGATCAGGCGCTGCGTGGCCTCGTTCGCCGGGTCGCAGGTGCCCGAGCCGCGGAAGTCGTCCGCGATCCACTCGGAGTTGTAGTGGCCGTGGTTGGTGCCGGCGATCGTGAAGATGTGCCGGGCGTAGGGGTCCGAGGTCTCGTCGAAGCGGTGGCGGTCGTTGCCGAAGATCGACTGGAGGTCGAAGACGTCGCCGTCGCACAGCGGCGCGATGGAGGCGAAGTGGGCGCCCGTGGTCGGCTGCAACGAGTACTCCACGCCGGCCAGCGAGAGCACGGCGTCCACGTCGTACCGGGGCCCGTCGGTGCGGGTGGGGTTGTAGACGGAGAGGAAGTCGGTGACGGCCTCACCGCCGCGGGAGTGGCCCATCATGCCGAGGCGGTCGAAGTCGACCCGGCCGAGCAGGTCGTCGCCGATCTCGCCGCCGAGGTCGATGGCGGTGCCGTCGTTCAGCCCGGCGACCAGGTCGAGGGTCCGGGCGATGAGCTGGCTGCGCTCCTGGGCGCCGCGGTCCCCCGTGACGTTGAAGGTGTTCACGGCGTTGGCGTCGATCGAGACCGTGACGTACCCGTGGCTGGCCAGGTTCTGGCCGAGGTAGTCGTAGCCCCGGTGGTTCGGCACGGGGCGGAGCACGTCCTCCTCCACGTACGGGCACGGGTAGCCGGGGAGCTCGGAGCCGAAGACGGCGCAGGTGCCGTGGTTGCCGTGGATGTACACGACGAGGGGGAACGGACCCTCGGCGCCTTCGGCCGGCGTCGGGTAGTGGGCCACGCCGTGGATCTCGGCCGGGTAGGTCACGTTCGTGTCGCGGTCGGTCACGACGGTGGGCCCGCCCTGGTACTCGGCGACGGTCACCTCGAAGGGCCCGGCGACCAGCGGGTCCGCGGCGACCGGCGCATCCGGCGGCGCGGCCTGCGCGGTCCCGGGTGCGCTCAGCAGTCCGAGCGAGGTGGCGACGAGTGCCCCGGCCAGCGCGCGGCGAGCGCGACGACGGAGGCGTGCTGTGGTGGTCCGACCCATGTCCCTGTGCTTCGCCTGCACCGCCACCGGCGCCTGCCGGGGCGCCGCGAACAGCGGGTCACGCCTCGCTGAACGGATCCTGAGTGACGGCGGGCACGTGCGCGCGGGTGCGCGCGCAGGCCCTCGCCGCGTCCGTCAGCGGCCGAGCGCGTCGGCCGTGACCTCCATGTGGCCGAGGTGCTGGAAGAGCTCCTCGAGGACGTGGAGGACGAGCGCGGCGTCGGAGCGGTCACCGCCGGGGAGGAAGGCCCGGAACTCGTGGTCGAGCGCGCTCGGGCCCGCCTCGAGCTCGTGGGCGAGGACGTCGGTGCGCGCCACCGCAGCGGCGATCCGGTCGCGCAGCTCGGCGATCGTCGAGGTCGTCGCGAACTCGGTGTCCCGGTCGCGGACCGACTCGCGACCCAGCCCGGGCAGCTCGAACCACGACGGCGCCAGCTCGCAGCAGTGCACGACCAGGCCGGCGACGCTGTTGGTGCCCCAGCCCTCGGGGCGCAGGTTCACGGTGTCGTCGTCCAGTCGGTCCAGCACCCGGGAGATGCCGGCGAAGGCGTGGCGGACGTAGTGGGCGACGGTGGTCGGCTCGAGCTGCACCCGCCGGATGGTGCCACGGCACGTCGGTGCCGACCTGCGACGCAGGCCAGGTGACCGGGACCGGCCGGCCCGTCCCGCCCGGTCAGGCCCGGCGGCGGCGCACCAGGATCCCGGCGACGGCGAGGGCGCCCAGCAGCGCCACGGCCGGCGACACGGGCAGCTCGGGGACGACCGGGGCCGAGGCCCGCTGGTAGGCGAGGACGTTCGAGAGCACCGTGCCGCCCGCGATGGTCACGGCGTAGTCGGCGAGGCCGTGGGGGTGGGGCACGACCCGGCCCTGGGAGTCGACCTCGGTGGCCTGCGGGAGGATGGCGCCGAAGATCGACACCTGGCCCTGGCCGAGGGGCACCCGGCCCAGCACGACGTCGCCCTCCACGGTGCCGACGGTGACCGAGCCGTCCAGCGCGTCCCAGGCGGCTGCGTCGACCACGTGGTGCGGCGCCTCGTCCTCGGGCGCCCAGCCGAGGGGGACCTCGTAGTAGGTCTGGCTCGGCAGGCCGAACAGGCCGGCCTTCCACGCGTCGTCCTGGTCCGGGTCGAAGTCGGCGTGGCCGGCGTTGGTCCGCACCAGCGACACGTCGTCGGCACCGACCAGGCCGAGCTCGTCCACGAGCTGGACCGAGGCGTCGGTCAGCACGAGCTGGCCACCGGCGCGGGCGAAGGCGGCGAGCGCGTCGACGTAGTCGGGCAGCGCCACGGTCGCCCCCTCGGGCAGCGCCTCCAGGTCGGCGACCACGATCGAGTCGAACGCGGACAGGTCCGTGGTGGCCACGTCGTCGGCGAGGACGGGCACGACGGTGCCGTCGGTGGCCTCGGCCAGGTCCTCGAAGTACCGCATCCGGGTCACCGAGTACGGGACCTGCTCCTCGCCCTCGGCGACGTCGATCCCGCCGTCGGCATCGGTCGTCACGGCCGGGTCGAACACGTAGCCGACCGTGCCGAGGGCCGGCACCTGCGGGCCGACGTCCCGCAGGTACATCGCGCCCACGATGGTCGCCTCGATGTTCCCGTAGACGGCGGCCACGTGGGCCTGCTCGAGCGCAGGCACCCAGGCGTTGCCCGGGACCATGTGCGACAGGAAGTTCTCGACGTCGATCTCGATGGTCCGGTTGCCGTTCAGCGAACCCATGTAGTCGCCCATGAAGCCCGAGTCGTCGTAGCCGACGACGTCGTAGGCGGTCGCCACGTTCGCCGGGTTCTGCCCGATGGTGGGCCCGAAGAGGTCGGCGAGCACGACGCCGGCCTCGTCGAACTCGCGCTCGACGGTGGCGATCATGTCCTTGGCGAAGGTCGCCACCTGGGCCTGCTTGGCCGGGTCCCACTGGCCCGCCGAGTAGATGAGGTCGCTGAACGCGTCGTTCACGGACGTGATCTCGCCGTGGATGTCCACGGCGGTGGCCAGGTCGGGGAAGGAGCGGAGCAGCTGCGACCAGCCCGCGATCTCCGGCTCGGACTCGGCCAGGCCGCGACCGCCGGAGCGGTCGAACCAGCCGACCGTGGCGAAGTCGCGGTTCAGGTCGGCGCCGTGGTCGTTGCCCCGCTGGAAGGTGCCGCCGGTCGCGGTGTCGAGGTCGCCGGCGGACCAGCCGTCGGGGTTCCCGAAGAAGAACCACGACTCGGTCTCGGCCATGACCTCGTCGAGGCCGAAGGCGTTGTCGCCCGCGGCCAGCGTCGCGTCGGCCGGGCCGGCCGCCCACTGCGTGGCCAGGTCCTCGAGGTAGCGCAGGCCGCCCTCGCGACCGGCCGGCTCGGTGCCGTGGACCGACAGCGAGATCGCGACCTGCTTCTTGGCGTCCCGGGGCACCGACTCGTCGGTGACGCGGACGACGTACACGGGGAGCCCGCCGGCCGAGGCGAACCCGGTCGAGCCGAGCCACGTCTCCAGCGTGCCGACCTCGACCAGGTCCGGGGCGAGGCGCTCGATGGCGGCGAGGATCTCGCCGACGTCGTCGACGTCGCCGAGGTCGGGGCCGCCGTCGGCGTCGCCGTCGAACTGGACGAACGTGGTGGTCTGGAGCGGCTCGGCCACGATGCGGCCGCCGCACAGCGCCCGGGTCTCCTCGTCGGGGCAGGTCGGGCCGGCGGCGGCGAGGGTGGAGCCGAGGGCCGTGGTGCCGATGACGGACGCGGCGACGGCGAGGGCGAGGCGGCGGGAGCGGGCGGTGCGGGGCACGGGGTCTCCGGGGGTGGGGGGGGTTTAGCGGTGGGGCCGGCGGGTGGGTCAGGCGGTGGGCGCGGGGTCCTTGTCCACGACGTGGAAGCCCCGCTCGGGCGCCACGATCGCGGCGAGGACGCCGGCCGCCTCCAGCAGCCCGAACACCGGCATCCCCACGACCTGGACGACGTAGCGCCAGGCGTGGCCCCACCGTCCGAGCTCGGGGTGGTGCCGCAGGTTCAGCCAGCAGCCGAGGAGGTACGTGGTCAGGAAGGCCGACAGCGTGACGTCGCCGAGCAGGGTCGTCGAACCCGGCGTCCGCAGGCCGAGGAACAGGTTGGCCACGGTGAAGGCCATCGACAGCCACGACAGGAACCACAGGCCGGTGAACGCGGCGAGCGGCACCCGGAGCCAGGAGGGCGACTCGGTGTAGAGCACGACCTTGGTCATGCCCGCGAACCACCGGCGCCGCTGCTTGACGAAGTCGGCCACCGACTGCGTGGACTGCTCCACGAGGTCGCCGTCGACCCAGCCGCAGCGGCGACCCCTCGCCATCTGCTCGAGGGCCCAGAAGGCGTCCTCGGTGATCGAGCCCTCGGGTCCGACGTCGAAGCCGACGTCCACGAGCGCATCGTTGCGCACGAGGATGAAGCTGCCGTGGAGGCCGAACAGCGTGACGCCGAGGCGGTGCTGGAGGTGGTAGCGACCGGCGTCGTCGCCGGTGCGGATGCTGTCGGCCAGCGTGAGGATCGGGTGCTCGGCGATCTTGCGGTCGTAGCGGATCATGCCCTGGCCGATGAGGCGACCGTGCTCGGGGTGGGCGGCCACGAAGTCGTGGATGCCCACCACCAGCTCCGGGGTCGGGTGCGACTCCTCGTCCAGGTGCATGACCCAGGCGTCGTCGGGGAGGTCCGAGGTGGTGGTCGCCCAGTGCAGCGCACGGGCCTTGTAGCGTGCGCCGGTCGGGGTGCGGTAGCCGTCGGGCACGACGAGGACGTGGAGGTCGTCGCCGGCGGGGACGTCCACCTCGACGTCGGTGACGACCTCGATGCGGTGGGGGAACAGGTGGCGGCCCCGGACGGCGGTGTCGGCCATGGCCCGGCGGACGCTGGCCACGGTCTCGGCCAGCGCAACCGGGTTGGTGCCCCGGGTGACGATCCGGAAGGCGACCTCGGCCAGCTCGCCGTCGAGCTCGGGCCCGTCGCCGTCGAGGGCCGCTGGCATCCCGGCGAGCGGACCCCGGTACCAGAGCAGGCCGACGACGGCGGCGACGGCCGGGACGACGGGCAGCGCCCACAGCGTCGTCCCGTAGGACGCGACCGCCTCCCACCACGGGCCGGGGGGCCGTCCGTCGAGGGCGAGCAGGTCCCGCACGGCGCGCACCCCGAGGAAGCAGGCCACGAGCGAGGCGACCACCGACGCACGCCAGCGCCACGGCCGTCGGGCGAAGGCGCCGATCGGCCTGCGGCGAGGTGCGCCGGCGCGCCCGGTCGACGCGGGCCGCCGGACGTGTGTCGAGCCACGGACGTGCGGCGCGGTCCGGAGGTGCGGCGCGGTCCGGGCGGCGACCCGGCGCTCGCCGACGACGATGCGCCGGCGGGGACCGCCGTGGCGCGGACGGGGATCGGCGACGGCGGTCACGGCGCGGTGGCGGCCACGACGGCCTCGGAGAAGTCGACGAGCAGGGACCGGGCCTCCCCGACGCGGGCCGGCAGCGGCTCGACGTCGGGGTCGGTCCCGCCGAGGGGTGCGAGGGCCAGGATCCGCTCGTAGCGGCGTCCGTCTCGGTCGTCGGTGGCCTGGACGGTCGACACCGCCGTCCACCACGAGCCGGTGTCGAGGTTGAAGAACGTCAGGTGCTGGGCGGGGGCCGCCGCCCCGACGTCGACCCGGCCGACGTCGGCGATGGCGTACTCGTGGAACGAGTAGCAGGCCTCGACGCCGAACTCGGAGAACGTGCGCAGGTCGCGGGTCGAGATGAGGTCGAGGTAGATCGGCGTGGCCGAGGTCGCCCCGAGGTACCGGTGGCGGGTCCAGGTCGAGCCGGCACCGAAGTACTGCTGCCCCCACGCCACCGTGTCGAACGCGCTGCCTCGGAACCCCTCGATGCCGTCGGCGACGGCGGCGAAGGGACGGGCCGCGGCCGAGTCCACGTCGCGGAAGGGGTCGAAGCGGGCCAGGTCGGCGTTGGCCGGGGGCAGGACGACCAGGACGAGGGCGAGCACCCCGAGCACCGGGGCCGACAGCGGTCGGCGGCGCAGCAGGGCCGGGTCGCCCGGGCGCACGCCGTCGCCCGGCGCGAGGAGGTCGCCGAGGGCGGGGAGCCCGAAGCGGGGCAGGGCCGCGGCCATGGCCGACACCACGAGGACGAACAGCAGCAGGCCGATGTAGGGGTGGACCCAGTCGATGGCGACCGACTCCCCGAAGCCGGCGCCGAGCGCGAACAGGGCGGCGATCCGGGCCACGTTCGTGGCGAACAGCACCGCCACGCCGGCGGCCAGCCAGGACGCCTTCGCCCGACGCCGACCGGCGGGGAGGGCGAGGCAGGTGGCGACGCCGATCAGCAGCCACCCGACGATGCTGTTGGCCCCGGCGCACTGGGGGGCGACGTTGACCACGAAGGCACGGGCGCCCGAGCCGATCTCGAACAGCGACCCGTCGGTGCGGTTCGCGCCCACGAGCGGGGCGACGAGGGTCGTCACCTCGAGGGTGAGGCGCTGCGCCAGGAGGAGGAGCTCGTCGACGCCCGCCTCCCAGGGCACCGGCCAGGCCAGGGCGAGCATCGCCACGGCGGGCAGCACCCGGCGGAGGACGGCGACGCCGAAGAGGAGCGCGACCAGCCCGGCCACGAAGGGCGGCAGGGCGAGCACGTCGATCCGGCTCGTCCAGAAGGAGTAGTCGAGGCGGTCGGGCAGGACGAGGGCGATCCAGGCCGAGGCGGCGAGGAGCGGGAGGCCGACGATCCAGTCGACGTCGCGGTCGGGGAGGCGGCGGGCCGTGCGCGGCCGGTCGCCGGGCCGGCTGGCGAGCAGCACCCCGAGCCCGAGGGCGAGGAGCGGCACGAGGCCCAGGTAGGCCAGGGGGGTGTCGTAGGCGAGGGTGCCGACGAGGTCCTCGAGGCTGTGGTGGAACGCGACCGCGGTGGTGCCGACGAGGGCGGCGAGCCGGAGGCGGACCAGGCGGCGCTGGCCGGCCCCGGTCGGCTCCGGTCCCGTCGTCGCCTCCTCGGACCGGGGAGGCGACGCGACCGCCACCGGCACCCCGCTGCGGCCCGGGTCCGCGACGCGGGCGCGGAGCCGGAACGACCCGACGGGGTCGGCCGGGGCGGAGCGGTCAGGCTGGTCCGGTGCGGGGGGCATGGTGGTGGTGGGACGGCCTGGTGGTGCGACGGGGGGTGCGGCGGTGCGGGCCGGGCGGGTCCGCTGCCCGGGGGTTCGACGTGCGCGACGGGGCCCCCTGCCGCGAAACCCAGGGTTCACACGCCGGTCGCGGCGCGACCCTCCGGTGGGCTCAGGCCGCGGCCCGGGCCGTGGCCGCCCGCCAGGCGTCGGCCCTGGTCACGGGCAGCACCGAGAGCATCCGCCCCAGGTCGCCGACGACCTTGATCCGCCCCTGCATGAAGGCGACCTCGGCGTCGAGGTCGCCGGCGAGCACCGCCAGGTGGTCGGCGTGGGTGGCGACCAGGGTGAAGTCGGCGCCCGGGTCGCCCCCGGTCGCGCCGGCCCCGACGTCGCCGCCGACGACCCGGCCGTCCTCGAGGTGGAGCACCAGCTCGGCGGCGCCCGACGGGGCGTCGGCCACCTGCCAGCCGATGCGCGCCGTGGCCCCCGGGCGGACGGGCATGTCGGCGGTCTCGGCGACGAGCGCGTCGATGAAGGCCGGGGTGAGCGGCGCGGGCATCAGCCGGCGTCGACCGTGCCGTCGATCCACGCGCCGTGCGGTTCGACCCGCGGACCGCCCACGCCGTGGAACAGGTCGCCGACGGACTCGTCGCTGGCGACGTGGCTCACGGCGAGGACGTACTCGTCCCACGGGTGCACCGTGCGGGCGACGTCGCGGGGCAGGCCGAACCACATGCGGGACGTCGGGTCGACCTGCGTGGCGTGGGCCAGGAGCGCGTCCCAGCGGACGTCGGCGTGGTCGTGCGTGGGCACGCGCGTGGTGATCCGGTGGTCCTGGTCGGGCCGGTCGAACCACCGCTCGTCGAAGGGGGACTCCTCGCCCCGATCGAGGAACGCCTGGTGCATGGCGACCATGCGGGCCCGCGACCAGGCCGTCCAGTACACCTTCTCCACCTGGTGGGGGGCACCGAGGTCGGGACGCCACGAGGCGTCGGCGGCGCGGTCCACCGCCGGCATGGTCACGTCGTGGACCATGAGGTGGTCGGGGTGCGGGTAGCCGCGCTGGTCGTCGCCGTAGGTGACCACGACCTGGGGGCGCTCCCGGCGCAGCACCCGGACGAGCGCGCCGACCGCCTCGTCCATCTCGGCGTTGGCGAAGGCGTCGGGGTGGGCGTTGGCCTCGGTGTCGGGCATGCCCGAGTCCCGGTAGCCGAGGTCGATGACGACGTCGTAGCCGATGATCTCGGCGGCCCGGGCGAGCTCCTGGCGCCGCACGGCCGGCAGGTCGGCCACCACCTCGGGCCGGTCCATGGCCGGGTTGAGGATGTCGCCCGCCGCGCCGTCGGTGCAGCACACGAGCACGGCGCGGACGCCCTCGTGGTGGTAGCGGGCGATCGTGGACGCACCCTTGGACGACTCGTCGTCGGGGTGGGCGTGGACGGTCAGGATGCAGCGGTCTGCCGGGGCGCTCACCCGGAGCACGCTACCCACCGCTCCGGGGACCGGTCCTACCTGCTCGAGTACCGGTCGCCGCCGTCGTCGACCGTCCACGACCGGCCCATCCGGTACCACCAGCCGGCGACGGCGCCGATGACGACGCCGAGCAGCACCCCGACGGGCAGGGCGATGCGGAACAGGCCGGTGCGCACGACGGGACGGCCGAGCCCGTTCGGCTCGAAGGAGGCCAGCGTGTAGAAGGGGATGGCGATCAGGAAGAAGCAGATCGCGGCGGCGCCGACGCCCACCCCGACGCCGACGGCCACGGACCGCCCCAACGGACGGAGCGGCGCCACGACGCCGGTCGGGTCGGGCTGGTGCTCGCTGGGTGCGCCCGGGGCCATGGCCCGCGACGGTACCGGCCGCCCTAGCCTCACCCCGGTGCGCGCCTCCCCCCGCTCCCGGTCCCCGCGCCGCCCGTCGGTGCGGCGCACCGCCCTCGCCGGCGTCGTGCTGCTCGGGGTCGTCGCGGCCTGCGGGGGCGACGACCCCGCCGCCGAGGTCGGCGGCGCCCGCGCCGACCAGCTCCGCGCCGCGGCGCTCGAGGCCGGCCTCGACCCCGACGTCGCCGACTTCCTGGCCCTGCTCGGTCGGGCCGAGACCGAGTCGTGGACCGTGGCCTACCCGGGGGTGGGCGACGGCGCCGAGCTCGTGGTGACCAGCTCGCCCCCGGACCGCCGGGTCGACGTCGTCTCCGCCGGACGGGTCACCGAGGTGCGGCTCGTGCTCGACGGCGAGGCCCTGGCCTGCTCGGTGGACCCCGGGCTCGCCGCCGACCCCGCCGGCCCCGACGACCCCGACCGGCTGGCGCCGCCGGAGCCGCCGGCGGAGGCGGTCACCTGCGAGCGCACGGACGCCTTCGTGGACCCGGTGGGCACGTTCCGGGAGGGTGCCGTCGAGGAGCTGCGCGACGCCCTCGCCGAGCGCCTCGACGACTTCTCCTTCGAGGTCCGGGACCAGGTCGTCGCCGGCGTCGAGGCCCGCTGCCTCGTGACGGCGGTGCGCGCCGGGCGCGAGCGCCCCGAGCTGGCCTCGGGTGGGACGGTGTGCGCGGCGCCGACGGGCACGCTGCTGCTCGTGGACCAGGGCGGCGAGCGGATCGAGGCGACGGCCTTCGCCGCCGAGGCGGACCGGGCGCGGATCCGCCGGCCCGACGTGCCGCCCGGGGGCTGACTCCCGCTCGGTAGGGTGCTGCCCGTGGACGACCCCGAGGTGTGGCGGTGGGTCTGGCTGGCGGCCGCGGTGACCTTCGGGCTCGGCGAGATGACCTCGCCGGGCTCCTTCTTCCTGGCTCCCTTCGCGGTGGGCGCGGCCGTGGCCGCCGCCGTGTCCTTCGTCGGCGCCCCGGTCGCCGTCGGCTGGCTCCTCTTCGTCGCCGTCTCGGTCGTCGCCTTCCTCGGCCTGCGACCGCTCGCCCGGCGACTCGACACCGGCCTGGCCAACCCGCGGGGCGTGGGCGCCCGGCGCCTCGTGGGCGAGGAGGGCGTCGTGCTCGAGTCGGTGCCCGCCGGCCCCGACGCGCTGGGCCTGGTCCGCATCGGGCGCGAGCAGTGGCGGGCCCAGTCGCTCCACGGCGTGCCCATCGACCCGGGGACCACCGTCACCGTCCTCGAGGTGCGCGGCACCCGCGTCGTGGTCCTGCCCACCGGCCTGCCCATCCCCACCCTGCCCCCAGAGAGAGAGGTGTGAGGTCATGACCCTCGTCATCGTCCTCGCCGTGTTCGCCGCCGTGCTGTTCGCCTACGTGGCGTCCGGCGTGCGGATCGTGCGGCCCTACCAGCGCGGCATCGTCGAGCGCCTCGGGCGGTACAAGGAGACGGTCGACCCCGGCCTGCGGCTGATCATCCCGCTGGTCGAGACCATGCGCGTGGTCGACATGCGGGAGCAGGTCGTCGACGTGCCGCCCCAGGAGGTCATCACCTCCGACAACGTGGCCGTGTCCGTCGACGCCGTCATCTACTACGAGCCGACCGACCCCCAGCGGCTCGTCTACAACGTCGCCAACTTCATCCTGGCCGTGACCAAGCTGGCCCAGACCAACCTGCGCAACGTCATCGGCGACCTCCAGCTGGACGAGTCGCTGACCAGCCGGGACAAGATCAACATCGCCCTGCGCGAGATCCTCGACGACGCCACCGACAAGTGGGGCGTCCGGGTGGTCCGGGTCGAGATCCAGCGGATCGACCCGCCGCCGGACGTGATGTCGGCCATGCACGAGCAGATGAAGGCCGAGCGCACGCGCCGTGCCGTGGTCACCGAGGCCCAGGGCAACCGGGAGGCCGCCATCACCAACGCGGAGGGCGCCAAGGCGGCCGCCATCCTCGAGGCCGAGGGGTCCAAGGCGAAGTCGGTCCTCGAGGCCGAGGGGCGGGCCGAGGCGGTCCGCAAGTTCGCCGAGGCCGAGCAGTACCGCCAGAGCGCCGTCGCCCAGGGCGAGGCCGAGGCCATCCGCGCCGTGTACCAGGCGATCCACGACGGCAACCCGTCCAACGACCTCCTGGCCATCAAGTACCTCGAGACGCTCCAGAAGCTCGGCGACGGCCAGGCCACCAAGATCATCGTGCCCACCGAGCTGTCCGGCGTCGCCGGCGCGCTGGCCGGGGTGACCGAGCTGCTCGAGCGCACCGGCGGCGCATCGGCCAACGGGCGCGGCTGATCCGGCAGACTCCCCGGGTCCGACCAGGTCCCGGCCGTCCCTCCACGACGGCGCTGCGGCGCCGATGGGGAGGGCACCGGCTGGCCCACGCCCGGCCACCAGGGGGAGACCATGACCGACACCCACCACGCGGCGACCGCCACCGGGGGGCGCACCACGAGCGTGCCCGCCGGCCCGGACGTGCCGGCCCTCGAGGAGATCGACGAGTCCGCGCCGCCCGCGCCCGACTCGGCCCACGAGGCGGTGACCCGGTACTTCGAGGAGGCCGCCCGGCTCATCGGCCTCGACGACGAGCTGTACCCGGTCCTCACCTCGTCCTACCGGGAGGTCGCCGCCCAGATCCCCGTGCGCATGGACGACGGCTCGCTCCGCACGCTCCGGGGCTACCGCGTCCAGCACAACGGCGCGCGCGGCCCCTACAAGGGCGGCATCCGCTACCACCCGAGCGTCGACCTCGACGAGGTCCGGGCGCTGGCCGCGCTCATGTCCTGGAAGACGGCCCTGCTCGACATCCCCTTCGGCGGGGCCAAGGGCGGCATCGAGGTCGACCCGGCCACGATGTCGGACCGCGAGCTCCAGGAGATGACCCGCCGCTTCACCTCGGCCATCCACCACGTGCTCGGCCCGTACCGGGACATCCCCGCGCCGGACATGAACACGAACGCCCAGACGATGGCGTGGATGATGGACGCCTACTCCTCCAAGCACGGCTACTCCCCCGCCTCGGTGACCGGCAAGCCGGTGGGCCTCGGCGGCGCCGCCGGGCGCGAGTCGGCCACGGGCCGGGGGGCCATCGACGTGCTCGAGGCCTGGTGCTCGACGACGGGACGGAGCTTCGAGGGCCTGCGCATCGCGATCCAGGGCTTCGGCAACGTCGGCTCCTGGGCCGCTCGGGTCGCCGAGGCCCGCGGCGCCACCGTCGTCGCCGTCTCGGACATGCACGGCGGGATCCACCGCACCGACGGGCTCGACGTCGAGACGATCCAGGCCGCGGTGGAGGACGAGGGCACGGTGCTCGCCTACGCACCGGACCACGTCGACCGCATCACCAACGCCGAGCTGCTCCACATCGACTGCGACGTGCTCCTGCCCGCCGCGCTCGGCCAGGTCCTCACCGGCGACAACGCCGCGGGCGTGAAGGCCGCCGTCGTCCTCGAGGGCGCCAACTACCCGACCACGCCGGATGCGGACAAGATCCTCGTCGACCGCGGGATCTACGTGATCCCCGACATCCTCGCCAACGCCGGCGGCGTCACCGGGTCCTACTTCGAGTGGACGATGAACATCCAGCAGTTCCGCTGGAAGCTGTCCACGTTCAACGACGAGCTGGCCGACCGGATGCAGCACGCCTACGCCGAGACCGAGGCCATGTCCGAGCGCCTCGGCTGCACGCTCCGACAGGCCGCCTACGCCATCGGGGTGCAGCGGGTCGCCGACACGGCCCGCCTCCGCGGCTACGTGTAGCTCAGGCGAACGCGTCCACCACGGGGGCGAAGCGCTCCACGGCGCGCTCGTCGCGCAGGTCCTCGAGCGCGACCACGGCCTCCTGCACGCCGACGTCGAGCAGCGCCCGGAACCGGCCGACCTGGTCCTCCACGGTCCCGGCGTGGACCGATGCCCGCCACCGCTCCCGGCCCCGGGCCGGTCCGTGGGCCGAGACGAGCGCATCGACCTCGGCGGCGTCCCGACCGACGAGCGAGGTCGACAGGTGGGTCACCGCCACCTCGGCCCGGTCCCGACCGGCCTCGTCGCAGTGGCGGTGGAGGACGGCCAGCGACGAGGCGACGGCGTCGGGCTCGCCGAACAGGTTGCAGGCATCGGCGTGGCGGGCGGCGAGGCGCAGGGTGCGCCGTGGGCCCTGGCCGCCGACCAGGATCGGCACCGTCCCGCGCAGCGGGCGCGGGTAGCAGACCGCCTCGGGCACCGAGATGCGCCGACCGCGGAACGCCGGGGTGCCCGGTCCCCACAGCACCGGCAGCAGCCCGAGCGCGTCCTCGAGGAGGTCCAGGCGCTCGACGGCGGGCGGGAACCGGTGCCCGTGCGCGACGTGCTCGCGCTCGAACCAGGCCGCGCCCAGCCCGCACACGGCCCGACCACCGGAGAGCACGTCGAGGGAGGCGACCGTCTTGCCGAGGAGGGCGACGTTGCGGTGGGTGATCCCGGCCACGAGCGGCCCGACGGTCACCGAGCGGGTCGACGCCGCCAGGTGGGTGAGCGTGGTGAACGGCTCGAGGATCGGGTCCCACCACCTCCCGACCTGGGGGATCTGGACGGCGTGGTCCATGACCCACAGCGAGGCGAAGCCGACCTCCTCGGCGGTCCGGGCGACGGCGGCCAGCCGCTCGCCGAGCGCTGCCGGCCCGCCGTCGAGGTCGAACCGGGACACGTGGAGCCCGAACCGCAGCGGCCGCGGGTCGTCGCGCTGGGCGGCGGCGGCCGGAGCCGACGCGGCCAGGGCCGCGGTCACGGTGCCGGCCGGGCGGGCGTCGTCGTCCACGACGAGCACGAGGTCCCACCCACCGTCGTCGATGGCGGCGCGCTGGGCCCGGAGCCTGCGGCTCTGGTCGTCCACGACCCGGTCCGGCACCCGACGCTCGCGCGACCGGTTGCGGGCCCGGCACGCCGCAGCCGGCACGTCGAAGACGACGACGGCGCAGGGCAGGCCGGCGGCCCGACCCGCGGCCCGCCAGCGCTCCCGGTCCTCGGCCGACAGGCCGGTGGTGTCGACCACGGTGGTCAGACCGCGGGCCAGGCGGGCGGCCACTGCCCGCTCGAGCAGCCCGAAGGCATCGGCGGACGCCGCCTGGTCCTGCTCCCCCTCGCCGACGAGGGCTCGCAGTGCGTCGCTCGACACGACCGATGCACCGCCGAACGTCGACGCCGCCCAGGTCGACTTGCCCGAGCCGGAGGCCCCGACGAGCACGACGAGGGCGGGGACCGGGACGCGCTCGCCGTCGGGGGCCATGACCGCTCATCGTGGCACCCCGTGGCACGATGCCCCGGTGCCCGCCCGCACCACCGTCGCCTCCGCCGCGCTCGTCGCGTCGCTCGCGCTCGCCGGCTGCAACGACGACGGACGGACCCTGCCACCCGCGCCCGAGGTCCCCGACCAGGTCGCGACCATCCCGCCCTCGACGGTGGCCGAGGACGCGACGGCGCCCCTGGTCGACGGTCCCGGGTCGGTGGACCTGGCCCTGTCGGTCGAGGGGCTCGCGGCCGACGGCAGCCTCGATCCCGAGTTCACCTGCGACGGGATCGACGTCCACCCGAGGATCGTCATCGGCGGGGTCCCCTTCGCGGCCGCCGAGCTGGCCCTCGTCGTGCGGGACCTCGACGCCGAGGGGATCCTCCACTGGGTCGTGGCCGGCATCCCCGCCACCACCGCCGTGGTCGAGGCCGGCGTCGCACCGCCCGGCGGCGTCGCGGCCAGGAACGCGTTCGGCGTCGCGGGGTGGACCGGGCCGTGCCCGCCCGAGGGGGACGGACCCCACCGCTACGAGTTCGCCGTGCACGTGCTGGCCGAGCCGATCGGGCTGGCGCCCGACCTGCCCGGCGAGGACGCCGCCGCCATCGTCGACCGGTCCTCGATCGACGTGGCGACGGTCGTCGTCACCTACGAGCGCTGAGCGCTCAGGCGTAGGTGAGGCGCGTGATCCAGTCGGCGACGATGGCCGGCTTGTCGGAGCCCTCGATCTCGACCGTGTAGGTGCGGGTCACCTGGAGCTGGTTCGTGCCCTTGAGCTCGACGTCCTTGAGGACGCTGGAGGCCCGGACCCGGGACCCGGAGGGGACCGGGGCGATGAAGCGGATCTTGTCGAAGCCGTAGTTGACGCCCATGATCACGCCCTTGACCGTCTCGGGGTCGTTGGGGATCGACGACGACAGCGGCACGAGCAGCGACAGGGTCAGGAAGCCGTGGGCGATGGTGCCGCCGAAGGGCGTGTCCTTGGCCCGCTCGGGGTCCACGTGGATGAACTGGTGGTCCTCGGTGACGTCGGCGAACTGGTTGATCCGCTCCTGGGAGATCTCGAACCAGTCACCGGCACCGTCCTCGGTGCCGATCTTGGCCTGGAACTTCTCGAGCGCGGCGGCAGCGGCCTCGGACATGGACGTCTCCTCTGGGGTGGGTCGGCGTGACGGCGCCGGACCCTAGCGCCGGTCGTCGTCGGGCTCCTCGGAGCCGTCGAGGTCCGCGTCGGCGCCGTCGCCCTCGTCGCCGGCGTCGGGCTCGACCTCGGTGGCCTCGGCGTCGATCACCTCTCCCCCGCCGGCCCGCTCCTCGCGGCCGGCACGGATCTCGGCCATCCGCTCCTTGGTCTCGGCCCGCCGGGACTGGAAGCCGCCGATGGCCAGCGCGACCAGGGCGGGCAGCGTGAGCAGGCTCAGCCCGCGAGCCAGGAAGAAGATGTAGCCGGCCAGCAGGATCATGCAGATGGTCCAGGCGTTGGAGCGCTGCGGCTTGCTGGTGAACCACACGGCCGCGCCGGTGATGGCGATGGGGGTGAAGAGCAGTCCGGCGGTGGCGGCCGGGCCGACCTCGTCGAGCAGGCGACCGTCCTCGAGGTAGGTGAAGGTGCCGTCGTCGTTCTCCTCGACGTCGCCCTCGTCGACCGACTCGGGGACCTCGCTGCGGTCCTCCACGTCGCGGGGGAAGGGCACGTCGGAGATGAGCAGCGTCAGGGCCGAGACGAGCGTGAACAGGAAGGCGAGGAACACGGCCCGCTGACCGGGGTGCTGGCTGAGCCGGCTGCGACGCTCGGCCCGGGCCTGGGCCCGCGCCGCCTTCGCGTCGCCCGCCTTGGGCGTGGTGCGGGATGAGGACGGGCGGCTGCCCGCCCCCGACGCCGGCGCGCCGCCGTCGGCGGCGAGGTTGGTGGCCTCGCCGGCGTTGGCCCGCTTGGCGGCGCGGGCCTCTCGCTCGGCCCGGTTCTGGCGCTGGCGCTTCTGCTTGTTCGGTCGGCTGCTGCGGGAGGGCACGCCCCGACGGTAGGAGACGGGGCCGGTGCGCTCCCATCCGCCGGTGGCCCGGTGGCGGCCCGGACCCGGGGTCAGGTCAGGCCGGGCGGGCGGAACATCACGCACAGCCGGGGCCCGACCGGACGGTTGGTCTTGGGCACGCCGTGGCGCCACGTCCGCTGGATCGTGCCACCCATGACCAGCAGGTCGCCGTGGCCCAGGTCGAGGCTCCGGGACGGCCCGCCGGCGACGGGCGACAGCAGGAACCGGCGCGGGGCGCCCAGGGACAGCGTGGCCATGGTCGAGGTGCGGAGGTCTCGGGCGACCTGGTCGCCGTGGGGGGCGACGGAGTCCCGCCCGTCCCGGTACAGGGCGAGCCCGACGCGGTCGAAGGGGCTCCCGTGCGCCTCCTCGAGGAGGGCCACGACCTCGTCGAGGACGGGGTGTCCGTCGCCGTCGGCCGGCAGCGTGGCCGTGAGCCGGGGCACCGCCACGACCCGGTCGTACATGGGTCGGCGGTGGGCGTGCCAGGACACCGTGGCCAGGAGGTGGTCGAACAGGGCCTGGTCGCCGGCGAGGAAGCCCGGCACGTGCTGGACCCATGCGCCGTGGGACAGCTCGGTCCGCTCGGCGGGGACGCCGCCGAGCACCGTCGGGGCGCCGGCACCGAAGAGCGACGGCTGGAGGGCGGTGGGCTCGGGGACGACGGCGACGGCGACGGGCACGACGCCGAGTCTACGAACACCTGTTCGGACACCGCAACGGTCGACCGGCGCTAGCGTCCGATCCCATGGCGACCGACCCGGACCCCGCCGTCATCCGCACCACCGTCGAGACCGCGGACGGCGGCTCGATCGAGGTGGCGATCCCCGACGAGGCCTCGTTCGAGGCCGTCCGCCAGGCGCTCGGCGACCCGGTGTGGCTCGTCGGGGCGACCTGGCAGGTCCTGACCACCAACGAGTTCAAGCGCGGCCGCTTCGACGACGCGCTCGGGGCGTGGGCGGCCCGCCAGGAGGCCGAGGCGGTGCGCGCCACCCTGTCCGGGACCGGCACGTCGCTCACCTGAAGTCCCGGCTCCGCGGCACCCCGCCCTCGACGGTGAGGGTGGACAGTCGCTCGGCCACCACGTTGATCACCCCCTCGCTGCGCTCGCAGCGGCCGCGGATCACCATGGCCGGGGCCTGCAGGGCGACGTCGCGGTGGGCGGTCCAGCACCCCTTGGACACGACCACGTTGATCAGGCCGGTCTCGTCCTCGAGGTTCAGGAACATGGTCCCCCCGGCCGTGGCCGGGCGCTGGCGGTGGGTCACCACGCCGGCGACCAGCACCCGCGACTCGGGCTCGACGGTGCGCAGGTCGGTGGCCGTGGCCACGCCCCGGGCGGCGAGGGCGTCGCGCAGGAACCGGGTCGGGTGCCCGTCGGGGCTCATGCCGGTGGCCCACAGGTCGGCCCGGGCGAGGTCGACCTCGTCCATGGTCGGCAGGCGGGGGGCGTCGGTGCCGGTGACGATGCCGGGCAGGCGGTCGAGGGCCCCCTGGGCCACGGCCCCGGCCTGCCACAGCGCCTCGCGCCGCTCGAGGGGCCGACCGGTGCGGGGCGAGACGAAGCAGCCGAAGGCGCCGGCCGTGGCCAGGGCCTCGAGGTGGGGCAGGTGGAGGTCGGCCCGGCGGGCCACGTCCTCCATGGAGGTGAAGGGGCCCTCGGCGTCGCGGGCGTCCTGGATGCGCCGGGCCACGTCCTCGCCGAGGGCCCGGACCTCGCGCAACCCGATCCGCACCGCGGGCCCGACCTTGCCCCACACCTCGGCGGGCAGGCCCCGGGTCGCGACCTCGGGCGGGGTCGGCGGAGCGTCGGGATCGGGCTCGACGTGCTCGGCTCCCGGCTCGCCCCACACCACGATCGATGCGGCGTCGGAGGCGTTGACGTCGGGCGTGCGCACCTCCACCCCGTGCCGGCGGGCGTCCTGGAGCAGCGTGTGGGGCGACCAGAACCCCATGGGCTGGGCGTTGAGCAGGCCGGCGCAGAACCCGGCCGGGTGGAAGCGCTTCAGCCACGACGAGGCGTACACCAGGTAGGCGAAGGACACCGAGTGGCTCTCGGGGAAGCCGTAGTTGGCGAAGGCGGCGAGCTTGGCCCAGATCTGCTCGGCGGTCTCGGGTGGCACGCCCCGCTCGGCGGCCCCGGCCGCGAACCTCCCGTGGAGGCGCTCCATGCGCTCCGGCGAGCGCTTGGAGCCCATGGCCTGGCGGAGCTGGTCGGCCTCGGCCGGGGTGAAGCCGCCCACGTCGATGGCCATCTGCATGAGCTGCTCCTGGAACAGCGGGATGCCCAGGGTCTTGGCCAGGGACCGCTCCAGCAGGGGGTGCAGGTACGTGATGGGCTCGACGCCGTTGCGGCGGCGGATGTAGGGGTGGACCGAGCCGCCCTGGATGGGCCCGGGCCGGATGAGGGCGACCTCGACGACGAGGTCGTAGAAGGTGCGGGGCCGCAGCCGGGGCAGCGTGGCCATCTGGGCCCGGGACTCGATCTGGAACACGCCCACCGAGTCGGCCTCGCAGAGCATGGCGTAGACCTCGTCGTCCTGGGGGACGGCGGCCAGGTCGAGCTCGACCCCCCAGGCGCCCTGCACCAGGTCGATGGCCTCGTGGAGGGCGGTGAGCATGCCCAGGCCGAGCAGGTCGAACTTCACCAGCCCGGCCGCGGCGCAGTCGTCCTTGTCCCACTGCAGCACCGTGCGCAGCGGCTCCGAGCCGTGCACCGTCGCCCCCTCCCGCCCGGTGAAGCGGGCCCACTCGACCGGGCAGACCTCGACCACGGGCCGGTCGCACAGGACCATCCCCCCGGAGTGGACGCCCAGGTGGCGGGGCAGGTGCTCGAGCTCGCCGGCGAGGGCGACCACGTCGTCGGGCAGGGCGGAGGTCTCCGCCGCGCTGGACACCCCGCCCCAGCCATCGGACGCCTTGGCGAACGCGTCCTGCTGGCCGGTGGCGTAGCCCAGCGCCTTGGCCGCGTCCCGGATCGCCGAGCGGGCCCGGTAGGTCACGACGTTGGCGACCTGGGCGGCGTGGCGGCGGCCGTGGCGCTCGTAGACGTACTGGATCACCTCCTCCCGCCGGTTCGACTCGATGTCGATGTCGATGTCGGGCGGGCCGTCGCGCTCGGGGGACAGGAACCGCTCGAAGAGCAGGCCGAGCGACACGGCGTCCGCGTTGGTGATGCCGAGGGAGTAGCAGACCGCGGAGTTGGCGGCGCTGCCCCGACCCTGGCAGTAGATGCCCGACCGGCGGCAGAACTCGACCAGGTCCCACACGATGAGGAAGTAGCCGGGGAAGC
>CAZCEZ010000006.1:0-19748 GCA_964497795.1 uncultured Acidimicrobiaceae bacterium
CGGGATGGAGTCGGGCCACGCCTACGGCAAGTCCGTCCGGACCGTGAAGTCCTGCGTCGGTGAGACGTGGTGCCGGTACGGCGTGCAGGACTCGGTCGGCATGGCCATCCGGATCGAGGAGCGGTACCGGGGGCTGCGCTCGCCCCACAAGCTGAAGCTGGCCGTGAGCGGCTGCACCCGCGAGTGCGCCGAGGCGCAGTCCAAGGACGTCGGGGTCATCGCGACCGAGCGCGGCTGGAACCTCTACGTCTGCGGCAACGGCGGCAAGACGCCGCGTCACGCCGACCTGCTCGCCACCGACCTCGACGACGAGGCCCTCGTCCGGGCCATCGACCGGTTCCTCGCCTACTACATCCGCACCGCCGACCGGCTCCAGCGCACCTCGACCTGGCTGGAGGCGATGGCGGCCGAGGAGCACGACGGCGACGTCGCCCGGGCCCTCGACCACGTCCGGGCCGTCGTGTTCGACGACGTGCTCGGCGTCGCCGAGGAGCTGGACGCCGAGATCGAGCGCCACGTCGACACCTACGAGTGCGAGTGGGCCGCGACCCTGGCCGACCCGGACCGCCTGGCCCGCTTCCGGTCCTTCGTGAACGCCCCCGACGCGGCCGATCCCGACCTCGTCCTCGTGCGCGAGCGCGGCCAGCTGCGCCCCGCCCGCCCCGACGAGCTCGTGCTCGCCGGCGCCGCCACCACCACGGAGGTCTCCCTGCGATGAGCCCGTCCCGCACCACCACCGCCACCGGCGCCCGTCCCGACCTGGACGGGTCCGACACCTGGACCGGCGAGGCCGACCCCGCCGCCGCCGAGGCCGCGGACCCGGTGGTCGTCGACGTCCCGGCCGGTCCCGCCGAGCCGACCGCGGCGCCGTCGGCCACCGGGGCCTCGGGCGGACCCGTCGTCGTCTGCCGCCTCGACGACCTCGAGCCCGAGCGCGGCGCCGCGGCCCTCGTGCACGGCCGGCAGGTGGCGCTGTTCCGCCTCGTCGACGGTTCCGTGCACGCCGTCGACCACCGGGATCCGGCCACCGGCGCCAACGTCCTGGCCCGCGGCCTGCTCGGCACCCGTCGCGACGGGGACGGCGCGGGCTCCGCCGACGGGCACGCCTGGTACGTGGCGTCGCCGCTGCTCAAGCACCGCTACCGGCTGGACGACGGGCGCTGCCTCGACGACGACCGGGTGTCGATCGCCGTGCACCGCGTCGACGTCGTCGACGACGAGGTGCTGGTCACACTCGCGTCATGTTCGTGATCCGGAAACGGGCACGAAACGTGCAGCCGCCACGCTGCGGGGAGTGAGCGCAGACCCGCGACCCGACCAGGTGGCTCCCGCCGAGCGCGGCGCCGGCGCCGCGCGCCCCCGCCGGCCTCGCCGGCGCAGCGGGCCGCTGACCGGGTTCACGATCGGCGTCACCGCCCACCGGCGTGCGGAGGAGCAGATCGAGCTCCTCGAGCGCAAGGGCGCCAGCATCCTGCACGGGCCCGCCATCACCACGCACCCCCTCGTCGCCGACGCCGCCCTGGCCGAGGCGACCCGTGCCGTGGTGGCCGATCCGCCCCGGTGGACCCTGCTGACCACGGGCATCGGCGTCCGGGCCTGGTTCGAGGCGGCCGAGAGCCTGGACCTGGCCGAGCAGCTGCTCGACGCGCTCGGCGGCTCGACGGTCGTCGCCCGCGGGCCCAAGGCGCACGGGGCTGCGGTGACCAACGGGCTGCACGTCGACTGGCAGACGCCCGACGGCTGGGCGTCGGAGATGGTGGAGCACCTCGCCGGGCACGACGTTGCCGGCGCCCGTGTCGCGGTGCAGCTGGACGGCGCCTCGGGGCAGCCGCTGGCCAAGGCCGTGGCCGACATCGGCGCCGTCCCGGTGCCCATCCCCGTCTACGAGTGGACGATGCCGGCCGACACCGGCCCCGCCGAGCGCCTCGTCGAGGCGGCCATCGAGGGGCGGGTCGACGGGATCACCTTCACGGCGCGGCCCCAGGTCGAGAACCTGGCCACGATCGCCGAGCGGATGGGGCGCCTCGAGGAGTGGTTGCACGCCCTCGGTGACCTCGTCGTCGTCTGCGTCGGCCCGGTGTGCGCGAGCGGCGTGACCGAGCTCGGCCTCCCCGAACCGATCCAACCCGAGCGCTACCGCCTCGGCTCGATGGTGCTGACCGTGGCCGACGCGTTCGCCGCCCGGGCCGTCGAGCTCGAGCTGGCCGGCATCCCGGTGCGCGTCCAGGGCCGGGCCGTCGTGCTGCCCGACGACCTCGGGGACCCGGTGCTGTGCACCGAGCGCGAGCGGGACGTGCTCGCCGCGCTCGCCGAGCGACCGGGCATCGTGTGGTCCAAGGACGAGCTGCTCCGCCGGGTGTGGGGCGGGACCGAGTCGGACCCGCACGTCGTGGAGGTGACGGTGGGCCGGCTCCGCCAGCGCCTGGGTCCGGCCGGGGCCGGGATCGAGACGGTCATCCGACGCGGCTACCGCCTGTCGGAACGCTGACGGTGCGCGCACAGGCCGGCGCGGGGCGCTGTGAAGCCGCTCTCCGGGGCCGTCCGGGGCCCGTGCGAGGGCCGTCGTGCGACGGTCACGCCCGGGGAACGAGTCGGAAAACCCCGTGTCGGAGGCTCTCGCCATGACACCTGACGCCCCCACCCCCCCGACCGCCCCACCCCCGGTGTCCCGGGCCGCCGACGCCGCGGCCCGGGTGCGCGACCTGCTGTCCTTCCAGGGCAAGCACCGGATCCTGCACCTCACGTGGTTCGCGTTCTTCCTCACCTTCGTGGTGTGGTTCAACTTCGCGCCGTTCGCCAACACGATCGCCGAGGACCTCGGCCTGACCGGCGAGCAGAAGAAGACGATCGGGCTGTGCAACGTCGCCCTCACCGTCCCGGCCCGCATCTTCATCGGCATGGCGCTGGACCGGTGGGGGCCGCGCCGCGTGTTCTCGGCGATCCTGCTGTTCGCCGTGGTGCCGAACACGCTGTTCGCCTTCGCCCAGAGCTTCGAGGCGATGGTGTTCAGCCGCCTGGCCCTCTCGGTGGTCGGCGCCGGCTTCGTCGTCGGCATCCGCATGGTCTCGGAGTGGTTCCCGCCCCGCGAGGTCGGCACCGCCGAGGGCGTCTACGGCGGCTGGGGGAACTTCGGCTCGGCGGCCGCCGCGTTCACGCTGCCGGTGCTCGCCGGGCTGCTCGCCGACACCTTCGGGGCCGGCGACGAGTCCTGGCGCTGGGCCATCTTCGCCACCGGCGTCGTGGCCGCGGCCTACGGCCTCGTCTACCTGCGGTCGGTGACCGACACGCCCGAGGGCGTCAGCTACGCCCGCCCGCGTCGGCAGGGCGCGCTCGAGGTCACGACCCGGCGCAGCGTGTTCGGCCTCGCCGCCCTCACGATCCCGTTCAACGCCGTGCTCGCCGTCATCGCATGGCGCATCTGGCGTGAGGACGTGATCTCCGACGGCGCGTTCATCGGCACGCTCGCGCTCATCGGCGGTCTGCTCCTGTTCCAGGAGCTCACCGTGTTCAAGGTGAACGGCCCCGCCCTGCGCGACGAGTACCCCGTCGAGGACCGCTACCCGGTCCGCAACGTGGCCGTGCTGTGCATCGCCTACTTCGCGACCTTCGGCTCCGAGCTGGCCGTGGTCACGATGCTCCCCACCTTCTTCGCCGACACCTGGGGCCTCGGCCCCGCAGCCGCCGGCATCGCCGCATCCGCGTTCGCCTTCATGAACCTGGTGTCCCGCCCGGCGGGCGGTCTGCTCTCGGACCTGCTCGGCAGCCGCAAGCGCACGCTGTCCGCGCTGATGGCCGGCCTCGTGGTCGGCTACGTCCTGATGGCCACGCTCGGTTCGGCGTGGCCGTGGATCGCCGCCGTCGGCATCTGCATGGTCTGCTCGTTCTTCGTCCAGTCCGGCGAGGGCGCCGTGTACGCCATCGTCCCGCTGGTCAAGAAGCGGGTCTCGGGTCAGGTGGCCGGCATGGCCGGTGCCATGGGCAACGTCGGCGCCGTCACCTTCCTGACGCTGAACATCTTCGTCAGCGAGACCGTGTTCTTCCTGTGCATCGCGGTCGCCGCCCTCGTGGCCCTCGTCTGCACCCGGTTCCTGATCGAGCCGGAGAACTCCTTCGGCCACGAGCTGCTCACCGACGGCCCGGTGCCGGCCGACGTGGTCGACGTCACCGACGTCGAGGAGCTCGAGGAGGCCACGCCGACCCCGACCTTCGTCGACTGAGCCCGTGCCGGGGCGGGTCCGTCCGCCCCGGCACGCCGCACCCCGCCCCGACCGCCCCCCAGCCCGGAGCCCCCCGTTGTCCGACGTGCTCACCCCCATCGACCGCTACCTCGCCGAGCAGCGCTCGGCCACGGCCGTCGACGCCTTCTCCCGCGACCACGACGCCGGCACGCTCGAGGTGGTCCAGGACGCCGGCCGCCGCGTCCACCGGCGGTCGCTCCCCCTCGAGCGCCCCGGCCCCGGCCAGCAGTGGGCCTTCCGCGTCGACCTCGACGCCTGCACCGGGTGCAAGGCCTGCGTGTCGGCCTGCCACAGCCTCAACGGCCTCGACGAGGGCGAGTCGTGGCGCACCGTCGGCGAGCTCGTCGGCACGGCGCCCGGCGCGCCGCTGCGGCAGTCCGTCCCCTCGGGCTGCCACCACTGCCTGGAGCCGGCGTGCCTGTCGGGATGCCCGACCAACGCCTACGAGAAGGACCCCTGGACCGGGATCGTCCGCCACCTCGACGACCAGTGCTTCGGGTGCGGGTACTGCGAGCTGACCTGCCCCTACGAGGTCCCCCGGATGAACGCCCGCCTCGGCATCGTCCGCAAGTGCGACCTGTGCGCCGACCGCCTCGCCGAGGGCGAGGCCCCCGCCTGCGTGCAGGGCTGCCCGACCGAGGCGATCGCCGTCGACGTCGTCGACGTCGAGGAGGTCCGCGCCGACGCCGAGCACGGCGGGCTCGTGCCCGGCGCCCCGCCGTCGTCGACGACGGCGCCGACGACCCGCTACGTGGGGCGCGAGCTGCCCGAGGGCGCCGTCGCCGCCGACCACCACGCGCTCCACCCGTCCCACGCCCACCCGCCCCTCGCCCTGATGCTGGTGCTCACCCAGTGCTCGGTGGGCGCCCTCGTCCTCCTGCTCCTCGCCGGGTGGCTGGGCGGGGCCGTCCCCGGCGGCACCGCCCCGGCGGTCGCGCTGTCGGTCATCGCCGTGGGGGCGAGCATCGCCCACCTCGGCCGGCCCCTCGTCGCCTGGCGCGCCGTGCTCGGCGTCGGACACTCCTGGCTCAGCCGGGAGATCGTCGCCTTCGGCGCCCACGTCGCCCTCGGCGTCGCCCACGTCGCCTCCGACGTCGCCGGGCTCGGCCCGGCCTGGGCCGACGACGCGCTCGGTGGCGCCGCCGCCGTCGCCGGGCTCGCCGGCGTGGCCTGCTCGGCCCAGCTCTACGCGGTCACCCGGCGCACCTGGTGGGCGCTGCGCCGCACGGGGCCGCTGTTCACCGGCACGCTCGGCGCCGGGGGCGCCGGCCTCGCGACCGCCTCGACGACCACGGCCGCGTGGTCGACGGGGTCGGCGGTGCCGGGATGGACCACGCCCGTCGCCATCGCCGCCGCCGCCGTGCTCGCGGCCAAGCTCGCCCTCGAGGCGCGATCGCTCCGGCCCGCCGGCGTCGACGGCCCGAACGAGCCCGGCTCGCCCGCCGACGACCTGGCCCGCACCGCCCGCCTGCTGCGCGTCCCGCTCGCCGCCAGCACCCGGATCCGTGCTGCGCTCGGTGTCGTGGGGGTCGCCGCCTGCCTCGCCACGGCGGCGGCCACGGCCGCGGCCGGGACGGCGGCCGTCGGCGGCGACGTGGTCGTGCTCGCCGTCGCCGCGTCGGCGGTGCTCGTCGCCGGCGAGCTGGTCGAGCGGTGGCAGTTCTTCGTCGCCTCCGTCGCCCCCCGGATGCCGGGAGGGTTCCGCCGATGACGGCCCCGACCCGTCGCCGCCGCCTGCCCTGGCCGTCGCCGGTCCGCGACGGACGCCGGAGCCGCGAGCTGGCCCGCGTCCCGGGCACCGGTGCCCTGCCCCAGGTCCCCGAGCGCCTCGCCCCCGAGGCGACCGCCACCCTGGTGTGCGGCTACTGCTCGACCGGCTGCGGCCTGGACGTCCACCTCCGCGACGGCGTCGCCGTGAACGTGACCCCGAGCCTGCACTCGCCCGTGAACCGCGGCACCGCCTGCCCGAAGGGGTGGGAGGCGCTCACGCCGATGCACGCCCCGGACCGGCTCACGACGCCGCTGCTGCGGGACGCGACGGGCACGCTCCGGCCGGTGTCGTGGGACCGCGCCCTCGACGTGCTCGTCGACGGCTTCCGCGCCCTGCAGGACGAGCACGGGCCCGAGAGCGTCGCCTTCCTGTCGACCGGGCAGATCCCCACCGAGGAGATGGCGCTGCTCGGGTCGCTGTGGCGGTTCGGCATGGGCTTCGCCCACGGCGACGGGAACACCCGCCAGTGCATGGCCACCTCGGTCGTGGCCTACAAGCAGGCCTTCGGCTTCGACGCGCCGCCCTACACCTACGCCGACTTCGAGGAGAGCGACGTCGTCGTCCTCGTCGGCTCCAACCTCGCCGTCGCCCACCCGATCATGTGGCAGCGCCTCGCGGCGAACCCGCACGACCCGAAGATCGTGGTGGTCGACCCGCGGGCCACCGAGACGGCGCAGGCCGCCACCCACCACCTGGCGCTGCGACCCAAGTCGGACCTGGACCTCCTCTACGGGCTCGCCCACCTCCTGCTCGAGGCCGGCGCCGTCGACCGGGACTTCGTCGACCGCCACACCACCGGCTTCGAGGCCTTCGCCGAGCACGTCGCCGCCTACGACCCGGCCACGGTGTCGGCCCGCACGGGCATCCCCGAGGACCAGCTGCGGGAGGTGGCCGACGTCGTCGCCGCCGGTGAGCGGGTGTCGTTCTGGTGGACGATGGGCGTCAACCAGTCGCACCAGGGGGTGCGCACCGCCCAGGCGATCATCGACCTCGCGCTCATGACCGGGAACATCGGCCGGCCCGGCACCGGTGCCAACTCGATCACCGGGCAGTGCAACGCGATGGGCTCCCGGCTGTTCTCGAACACGACGTCGCTCCTCGGCGGGCGCGACTTCGCCGACCCCGCGGACCGCGCCACCGTCGCCGACCGCCTCGGCATCCCCGTCGAGCGCATCCCGGACCGCCCCTCGCAGGCCTACGACCAGATCGTGGAGGGCATCGCCGCGGGCCGGACCAGGGGCCTGTGGGTCATCGCCACGAACTCGGCCCACTCCTGGATCAACCAGACCGACTGCCACGACCTGCTCGACCGGCTCGACCTGCTCGTGGTCCAGGACCTCTACGGCGACACCGAGACCGCCCAGCGCGCCGACCTCGTGCTGCCTGCGGCCGGGTGGGGCGAGAAGGACGGCACCTTCGTGAACTCCGAGCGGCGCATCGCGACGGTGTCGCGCGTCTCGCCCGCGCCGGGCGAGGCCCTGGCCGACTTCTGGATCTTCAAGGCGGTGGCCGACCGCTGGGGGTGCGGGGACCTGTTCGAGGCCTGGACCGACCCCGAGGCCGCGTTCGGGATCCTCCGGGACATCACCGAGGGCAGCGTCTGCGACATCACCGGGATCGACGGCTACGACGCGCTCGACGCGGTCGGCGGCATCCAGTGGCCCTTCCCGGCCGGGAGCGCGCCGGGTCCGCCCGAGCCCGAGCGGCGGCTGTTCGCCGACGGTCGCTTCCCGACCCCCGACGGCCGGGCCCGCTTCGTGGTCGACGACCCCCGCCCGCCGGCCGAGCCCACCGACGACCGCTGGCCGATGGTCCTGCTGACCGGGCGGGGCACGACGTCGCAGTGGCACACCCAGACGCGGACCGGTCGCTCCGACGTGCTCCGGGCCAACCACGCGCCGGACGCGTACGTCGAGCTGCACCCCGACGACGCGGCCGAGCTCGGCCTGGCCACCGGTGACGCGGCCCGCGTCGAGTCACGCCGTGGCGGGCTCACGGCGCGGGTGCAGGTCACGGCCGCGGTGGCACCGGGCCAGGTGTTCCTGCCCATGCACTACGCCGAGGTGAACCGGCTCACGCACCCGAGCTTCGATCCCCACTCGCGCCAGCCCTCGTACAAGCACTGCGCGGTCCGGGTCCGACGACCCGACCGGTGGGAGGTCGAAGGCTGACCGCCCGGCCCGGGACCGGGCCGGGGATGCGGCCTCAGGCCAGGACGACGGGGGCCGGGTCGGCGACGAGGTCGGCGAACTCGTCGTTCGCCTCGACGAAGGCCCGGATGAACCAGCCCGTCGGGCGGATCCGCCACCCGGCCTCCGCGCAGGTGCGGAGCGCGTCGCGCACCATGAGGCCGCCGAGGCCCTGGCCGCGGGCCTCGGGGAAGACGCGCGCCTCGAGCAGGTCGAGGACCTCGCCGTCGGCGTCGGCGGCCCGCTCGTAGACGACGATCCCGATCGGGACGCCGGCCCGGCGGAGCACGAAGTGACCGGCCTCGGGGTCGTGGACGACGTCCAGGGTTCCGTGCGGAGCGGTGGCCATGGGTACACCCCTAGCGCGAAACACGCCCGAAACGACCCTCGGGGCTCCCACCGGCCGTGTGGGATCGGTCACCCGTGGTCGCGCGGCCCCCCTTGACCGAGCGGTCAAGTCGCGGCCAGCATCGTGCCGGGGGATCGGGCCCCGAGCGACCGGCCCGAGCGCACATGACCACGATTCCGCACGCCGACGACGGTGCCAGCACCGTCCCGCTGACCGACCCCGAGACCGCCGAGGCGCTGCGCGAGCGGTACCGGGCCGAGCGGGACAAGCGCCTCCGGGCCGACGGCAACGAGCAGTACGTCGAGATGACGGGCCGGTTCGCGGCCTACCTCGAGGACCCCTACGTCCGGCCCGAGCCCCGGGACCCGGTGACCGACGAGGTCACGGTGTGCATGATCGGCGGCGGCTTCGCCGGCCTCGTGTTCGGGGCCCGGGCCCGGCAGGCCGGCATCACCGACGTCCGCATCGTGGAGAAGGGCGGGGACTTCGGGGGCACCTGGTACTGGAACCGGTACCCGGGCGCGCAGTGCGACGTCGAGTCCTACGTGTACCTGCCGCTGCTGGAGGAGACCGGCTACGTGCCGCGGGAGAAGTACACGCGGGCCCCCGAGATCCTCGAGCACTGCCACCGGATCGCCCGCCACTTCGGGCTCTACGACGACGCCCTCCTGTCCACCGAGGTCACCGACGTGGCCTGGGACGACGCCGCCGCCCGCTGGGTCGTGCGCACCAACCGGGGCGACGAGTTCCGGGCCCGGTACGTGGTCATGGGCAACGGTCCCCTCCACCGGCCCAAGCTGCCCGGCATCCCCGGCATCGAGACCTTCGCCGGCCACGCGTTCCACACCAGCCGCTGGGACTACGACCACACCGGCGGGGGCCCCGACGGCGGCCTGGACCGCCTGGCCGGCCGGCGCGTCGGGATCATCGGCACCGGGGCCACCGCCGTGCAGGTCGTGCCCCACCTGGCCGAGACCGCCGGCGAGCTGTTCGTGTTCCAGCGGACGCCGTCCTCGGTCGACGTGCGGGGCAACCGGCCGACCGACCCCGAGTGGGTCGAGTCCCTCGAGCCCGGCTGGCAGCGCCGACGGGTCGAGAACTTCACCCTCCTCACCAGCGGCGGCTTCGCCGAGGAGGACCTGGTGATGGACGGCTGGACCGACATCATCGGCAAGCTCGTCACCCGCATGCGCGAGGGCGGCGACGACATCGGCCAGGTCCTCGAGCTGGCCGACTTCGACAAGATGAACGAGATCCGGTCCCGGGTCGAGGCCCTCGTCGACGACCCCGACACCGCCGAGGCCCTCAAGCCCTGGTACCGCCAGTTCTGCAAGCGGCCCTGCTTCCACGACGAGTACCTGCAGTCCTTCAACCGCCCGAACGTCCACCTCGTCGACACCGACGGTCGTGGCGTGGACGCCATCACCCCGGCCGGCGTGGTCGTCGACGGCGTCGAGTTCCCGCTCGACACGCTGATCTTCGCGACGGGCTTCGAGGTCGGCACCGAGCACACCCGGCGGGCCGGCTACGACGTCACCGGTCGGGACACGACCCTGTCGGCCCACTGGGCCGACGGGATGCGGTCCCTGCACGGCATGCACGTCGACGGGTTCCCGAACCTGTTCGTGCTCGGCCACGCCCAGGGCGGCTTCACGGCGAACTACCCCCACCTCCTCGAGGAGGCGTCGCGCCAGCTGGTCCACATCCTCGACCACGCCCTCGCCGCCGACGTGCGCGAGGTGGAGGTCACGCCCGAGGCCGTCGACGAGTGGCTCCGCATCCTCGAGGACCAGGCGCGGGACGTGCGGTCCTTCCAGGAGAGCTGCACGCCCGGCTACTACAACAACGAGGGCCAGCCCGCGACCGGCGCCGGCCTCACCGGCTCCTCCTACGGCAAGGGGCCGATGGCCTTCTTCCAGCTGCTCGCCGACTGGCGGGACGCCGGCGACTTCGCCGGCCTCGAGCTGCGCACCTGACCGGGGCGCCTCGTCCGCGGTTGCAGGACCGGGCACCGCGCACGCCGAAGCAGACGACGTGCAGCGCCTCGCCATCCGAGCCGTCCCGACCCGTCGAGCCCGCCGTCGCGGTCCGGGCGCGGTCGTCGGTGCCCTGTCCGCGGTCGCCCTCCTGCTCGGGATCGCCGTGCCCGACGCAGAGGCCGACGCACCGGGCCGCGACACCGGCCCCGAGCTGACGACCGACCGGGCCCTGCTCGACGGGGCCCTCGACTGCCCCGAGACCCTGGCTCATCCCGAGCGCGACCCGGTGCTCCTCGTCCACGGCACGGCGACGGACGCCGAGGCGTCCTTCCCGTGGAGCCTCGAGCCCGTGCTCGCGGCCGCCGGCTACGACACCTGCACCCTCGACCTCCCCGGACGTGCCCTGGTCGACATCCAGGTGTCGAGCGAGTACGTCGTCCACGCCGTGCGCCACCTCGACGGGCTCCTCGACGCCGCGGGCTCGGACCGGCTCGTCGACGTCGTCGGCCACAGCCAGGGGACGCTGCAACCCCGCTGGGCGGCGCGCTGGTGGCCCGACGTCCGGGCCTCGATGGACGACCTCGTCCAGATGGCGCCGCCGAACCAGGGCACGCGCTCGGCCAGCGCGGTGTGCGCTGCGGGCTCGTGCGCACCCGCGGCCTGGCAGCTGTCGCAGGGCTCGGCCCTCCTGGCCGCCCTGAACACCGACGACCCGGTGCCCGACGCCGTCGACGTCACCGCCGTCGTCAGCCTCACCGACGACCTCGTGCAGCCGGCACCCGCAGCCTCGGCCCTGCCCGGGAGCACGCAGGTGGTCCTCCAGGAGCTCTGCCCGGGCCGGTACGTGAACCACGTCGAGATGCTGGCCGACGCCGTCGCCGTCTGGGTCCTCCTCGACGCCCTCGCCGCCGACGGCCCCGCCGACGTGTCCCGCTTCGACGACGCCACGTGCCTGCAGACCTTCGCCTCCGGGACCGATCCCGTCGAGGTCGTGGCGCGCTCCCTCGCCGTGTACGCGAACGGCGGCCGGACCCTGGCGGGCGGGCCGCGCACCGAGGCCGAGCCGGCGCTGGCCGACTACACCTCCGGAGCCGACGGCCCCGGCGCTGGCGGTCGCCCCGACCACGCCGGACGTCCCGGGCCCGGGCACCCGGCGGAACCCGGGCGACCCGGGGGCAGGCCCTAGCCTCCGGCCCGTGCAGCCCGACATCGCCGTCAGCCGTGAGATCGCCGCCCCCGCCTCGGAGGTGTGGGCGATGGTCGCCGACATCACCCGGATGGACGAGTGGTCGCCCGAGGTGACCGGGGGGACCTGGACCAAGGGCTCGTCGGGCCCCGAGGTCGGCGCCCGGTTCAAGGGCACGAACCGCTACGGGAAGCGGTCGTGGGCCACGACCTGCGAGGTCACCGAGTGCGTGCCCGGCGAGGTGTTCGCCTTCCACGTCCGGGGCGCCGGCGCACCCGTCGCCACCTGGCGGTACCGGTTCGAGCCGACCGACGGCGGCTGCCGGGTCACCGAGGAGTGGCAGGACCAGCGGCCCCGCTGGATGGCCGTGGTCACCAAGCCGATCCTCGGGGTGGCCGACCGGGCCGAGCACAACCGGGCGAACATGGAGGCCACGCTGGCCGCCATCGACGCCGCCGCCACCGGGGCCTGACCGTCCGGTCCGCCGCACCCAACGGCCCGACCGTCGGCCGGTCACGCGGCCCCGGCTCCTAGCCTCGGCCCGTGCCGTCCGACGTCCCCGACGGGGTGCCTCCCGAGGTCGCCGCCGTCCTCGACGCGGTCCTCCCCGTCGCCGACGGCCCGCCCCTGTCGGTCGCCGGGCTCGCCCCCTACCTGACCCGGCTGGCCGCGGACCCCGGTGGCGACGCCGCCGTGGCCCGCATCCGAGCCGTGGTCGACGACGTCGACGCCCGGTGCCGCGCCCGGTCCGGTCGCCCCGCCGTCGAGGTCGGGCCGGAGGCCGTCCGGGACGCGGTCGCCTCGCTCGAGCCCGCGGCGCGCGACGTGCTGGTCCTGGCCGCGGCCCGGGCCCGGTGGGGCGACCGTGACGGTCCCGGCGCCCGCAGCGTGGGCTGGTCGCCGGACGGGACGCGGGACCCCGGTGCCCCGGTGCGGCGGCAGCGGGCCCCGATCGCCTCGCTGGCCGACCTCGGCGACGCCCCCGTCGTCGACGTGCTCGTGCTCGGCGCGGGCGCGGGTGGCGCGGTCGCGGCGCTCGTCGCCGCCGAGGCCGGTGCCCGTGTGCTCGTCGTCGACCGCGGTCCGGCCCTCGACCCGGATCGGCCCCGCGACCACCTCCGCAACCACCGCTCCTCGGTCCACGGCCACGACACGGGTCCGCCCGGCGGGCCGGGGCCCCGCGTCGTCGAGGCGGCCGACGGCGTCGCCACCGTGGTCGGGGCGACGCACGACCCCGCGTGGCAGGCGGGCGGCATGGCCGTGGGCGGCGGCACCGCCGTCTACCAGGGGATGGCGTGGCGGTTCCTGCCCGACGACCTCGCCATGGCATCCCGCTACGGCGTCCCCGACGGCTCCTCGCTCGCCGACTGGCCCCTGACCCCGGCCGAGCTCGCCCCCCACTGGGACTGGGTGGAGTGGGAGGTCGGCGTGTGCGGCGACGGCACCGCCCACCCGGCCGCCGGACCGAGGCGCCGGGGCTACCCGATGCCCCCGCTCCCGCCGAACACCGAGGCCGCCGTCCTCGGGGCCGGTGCCGCCGCGCTCGGCCTCCGCACGGGCCCGGTGCCGCTGCTGCTCAACAGCGTCCCCCGCCACGGGCGGGCGCGGTGCGTCCGCTGCGGCGAGTGCGTCGGCTTCGCCTGCCCCGTCGACGCCCGCAACGGCGTCGACGTCGCCGTCCTGCCCCGGGCCGCGGCCACCGGCGGCGCCACGGTCGTCGCCGGGGTCCGGGCGACGCGCCTCCCGGTCGACGCCTCCGGCCGGGTGACCGGGGCCGTCCTGGTCGACGAGGCGACGGGGGCGACCGTCGAGGTCCGGGCCGGCCACGTCGTCGTGGCCTGCGGCGCGATCGAGACGGCCCGCCTCCTGCTCGCGTCCCGCTCCCCGGCGCACCCCGACGGCCTGGGCAACGCGACCGACCAGGTCGGCCGCCACCTCCAGGGCCACGGGTTCGCCTCCGCCTTCGGTCGCTTCGACGACGAGGTCCTCGACCCCGACGGGCCCGGCGTGTCCGTCGCCACGCTCGACCTGGCCCACGGGCTGGTCGACGACGACGGGGGCGCCCTGGTCGGCGGCGGGGTCGTGGCCAACGAGCTGGTCAAGCTCCCGATCGTCCACTGGCAGTGGGCGCTGGCCCCCGACGACCCCCGCTGGGGCCCGGGCGCCGACGCCGCGATGCGCCACGCCTACCGCCGGACCGCCCACCTGTTCGCCCAGGTCCAGGAGGTCCCCCGGGCCGACAACCGGGTCACCCTCGACCCCGACGTCGTCGACCGCCACGGCGTGCCCGTCGCCCGGCTCGCCGGCCGCGCGCATCCCGAGACGGTGCGCACCGCCCGACACGTCGCCGCCGTGGCCGAGCGGTGGCTGACCGCCAGCGGCGCCCGCCGCACCTGGGCCGACCCGGTCCCGACCGGCCTCCTCGCCGGCTACCACCAGGCCGGCACGTGCCGCATGGGCACCGACCCGGTGACCTCGGTCGTCGACCCCGAGGGCCGGGTCCACGGCCACGACAACCTGTGGGTCGCCGACGCCTCGGTCCACGTGACGAACGGGTCCGTGAACCCCGCGCTGACGATCATGGCCCTGGCCCACCGGACGGCGGGCCACGTGGTCCGTCGCTGAGCTCCGCCGCCGTCAGCCGACGGGCAGCAGCCAGCCTCCCGGGTCGGGGCGACGTCCGTGCTGGACGTCGAGCAGCGCCTCGCGGACCCGGGCGGTGACCGGTCCGGGCCGGCCGTCGCCGATCGGGTGCAGGCCGTCCTGGGTGCGGATCGCACCCACCGGGGCGACCGTGGCCGCCGTCCCGCACGCGAGGGCCTCGACGAAGGCACCCGGGGTGATCGCCTCCTCCAGCGACACCGGCCGGACGTCGACGCCGAGGCCGAGGGCGGGCGCGAGGGCCAGCAGCGAGTCCCGGGTGATCCCGTCCAGGATCGTGTCGGTCGTCGGCGGGGTGACCAGGGTCGGCGTGCCGTCGACGTCGGCCACGAACACGGCGTTCATGCCGCCGAGCTCCTCGATCCAGCGGTGCTCGGCGGCGTCGAGCCACAGGGCCTCGTCGCAGCCCTCGGCCACGGCCCGGGCCCTGGCCGCCAGGCTCGCCGCGTAGTTGCCGGCGCACTTGGCCGCGCCCGTGCCCCCGGGGGCGGCGCGCACCATCGACGGCTCGGCCCACACGGTCACCGGCCGGAGCCCGCCGGCGAAGTAGGCGGCCACCGGCGATGCGAGCACGAAGAAGGCGTACTCGTCGGCCGGGCGGACGCCGAGCGCGGCCTCGGTCGCGACCATCGTCGGGCGCAGGTAGAGGCTGGTGCCGGGCTCGTCGGGCACGGCGTCGCGCTCCGCGGCGACCAGGGCCCGGCACGCCTCGACGAAGGCGCCCTCGTCCAGCGGGGGCATGGCCAGCCGGCGGGCCGAGGCCGCGAAGCGCGCCGCGTTGGCGGCGGGCCGGAACAGGGCCACGGAGCCGTCGTCGCCGCGGAAGGCCTTCAGCCCCTCGAAGACGGCCTGGCCGTAGTGCAGGACCATGGCCGCGGGGTGCAGGGCCAGCGGGGCGAGCGGCTCGACCACCGGCTCGCTCCACGCGCCCGAGGCGAACGCGGCGGTCGCCATGCGGGCGCAGAACACCTTCCCGAACCCGGCCGGGCTCGGCGCGGCCGGGGCGTCGGGCGTGGGTGCGGGCGTGTCGGTCGCGAGCTGCTGGTCGGTCACGGTCGCAGCGTGCCAACAATGGACCATGTCCGACAGGGCCAATCCGGGGGTGGGTGGCACCGTCGACGTCGGCGCCCTGCTCGACGCGATCGGCCCCTGGGCCGAGGGCGCCGGTCCGCTGTTCCGCCGCCTCGCCCGGGCCGTGGCCGCCGCCGTGGACCGGGGCGCGCTGCCCCACGGGACCCGGCTCCCCTCCGAGCGCGACCTGGCCCGGGGCCTGGCCGTGGGACGGGGCACCGCCGTCGCCGCCATGGACGTCCTGGTCGCCGACGGCCTCGTCGTGCGCCGGCGGGGCAGCGGCACCTACGTGACGGTGCCCGTCGACGGGCCCCGCCTGCCCGCCGACCGCGAGGGCACCGCCCTGGTCCACCGCCTCGTCGCCGCGGCCGGGACGGGCACGCCCGGGGTCGGGTGGGCCGTCGACGCACCCACCGGGCCCGGGTCGGGCCGGGACGTGGTCGACCTGTCGCTGTCGGTGCTGTGGGCCCGGCGGGGGCCGGTCCTGCCCGCCCTCGACGGCGACGCGCTCGTGGCGGCCGGGTCCGGGCCGGGGTACCAGCCGGCGGGGCTGCCGTCGCTGCGGGCCGCGGTCGCCGCCCACCTCGGCGCTCGCGGCCTCCCCACCGTGGCCGAGCAGGTCGTGGCGACCACCGGGGCCCAGCAGGCCATCAGCCTGGCCGCGGCCTGCTGGGTGCGACCCGGCGACGTGGTCGTCGTCGACGACCCCACCTACCCGGGCGCCATCGCCGCCTTCGCCCAGGCCGGGGCCCGGGTCGTGGGCGCACCCGTCGACGGCGACGGGGTCGTGGTCGAGGCGGTCGCCGAGCGGCTCGATCCCCGCCCCGCCCTCGTCTACGTCCAGTCGCTGCACAGCCCGACCGGCGCCGTGCTCGCGCCCCGGCGGCGGCGGGCGCTGGTCGAGCTGGTCGCCGGCGCCGGCATCCCCCTGGTCGAGGACGCCACGCTCGCCGACCTGGGCTGGACCCCCGCCCCGGTCCCGGTCGCGGCCCAGGACGGCGCGGACGGCGCGCCCGTCGTGCACGTCGGCTCGCTGTCGAAGTCGACGTGGTCGGGCCTGCGCGTCGGCTGGCTCCGCGCCCCCGAGCCCCTCGCCCTGCGCCTGGCCCGCATCAAGGCCACGCGGGACCTCGGCTCGGCCCTGCCCAGCCAGGTCCTGGCCGAGCGGCTCCTCGCCGCCTGGCCGGCGCAGCCCGAGCACGTCCGCCTGGCCACGGACCTGCGCGACCGCCACGACCACCTGGCGGCGCGGCTGGCCGAGGCGCTCCCGACCTGGACCTGGGACCCGCCGGCCGGGGGCCTGTCGCTGTGGGTGCGGCTGCCCGGCGGCGCCGACGCCGGGTCCTTCGCCCAGCACGCGCTCCGCCACGGAGTGGCCGTCGCCCCGCCCGGCCCGCTGACGGCCGGCGACGGGCACCACGACCGGGTGCGGCTGTCCTTCGCCGCGCCGCCCGAGGTGCTCGACGTCGCCGTCGACCGCCTGGCCCGGGCCTGGGTGCGCTGGCCCGGATCGGGGAGCTGAGCCGGACGGCCTCAGCCCGTGGTGCCGCCGAGGCGCTCCAGGATCGTCCGGGTGATGGCCTGGATCCGGTGGTCGCCCGGCGTCCCCGGCGTGCGACCGAGGCCGTGGGCCCAGTCGGTGCTGCCCGAGGTCACCACGGTCCCGGTGCGGCCGCTCTCGTGGCCCGGTGACGTCCACGTGCCGAGCACGGCGTGCCCGGCCTCGATGCGGGCGACGTCGCCCGGGTCGCGGGAGCCGAACAGCCGGGAGGCGATGAACTCGATCTCGCTCGGCTCGTGCGGGGCCGGGGGCCGGGCTGCCGTGGTCCGGGTGAAGTGGCAGGCGGGTGCGGTCCCGAGGATCACGAAGGAGTCGGGGGTGCCGTCCTCGCCCGTCGGCACCGGTCGACCGTCGACGTAGGTCAGGGCGCAGCCGTCGCACTCGTAGCCGACCACCCGTGACGCACCGCCGAGCACGTCGCCGTAGTCGAGGTCGGTGTCCTCGAAGAGCCAGTGGTCGGCGCGGTGGATGGTGTAGCCACCCGCCCCGTTCGTGGCCCGCTTGCCGATGCGGTGGTAGCCGCCCCGGCTGAAGGACACCCCGGTCATCCGGTTCTCGGGCCGCTCCAGCTCCAGGTCCGACCACATCGACGTGGTCAGCGCGGCCCGCTCGGTGCCCTGGACGGGGTCCTCCCGGAACCGACCCTTGAACCCGACCATGCGGGTGGCCGCACCGGCGTCGTCGGGGTCCTCCAGCCGGACCTGCCAGAACGACGTGTTGCCGGACAGGAACGCCACGTTGCCGCCGCCGGCAACGTGGGCCTCGACGGTGTCGCGCATGGGCGACGACCAGTACTCGTCGTGGCCCACCGAGAGCAGGAGGCGGTACCCGGCGACGAGGGCGGCGCCGGCGTCGCCCTCGAGGTCGGCGTTGGTGCAGACGTCGACCACGTGGCCCTCGGACTCGGCCCACTCGATCAGGGGCTGCTCCCAGTCGGGCCAACCGGCCGACCCACCCCACGGCGTGAGGTGGTTCAGGCGCAGGTAGCCGACGTGGGCCGTCATCTGCCGGTCGTCGTCGACCAGGTTCGTCACCCGGCGGCCGGGGCCGAGGGGCTTGTGGAGCAGTCCCCGGGCCAGGGGGCGCTGGAGCGACGAGGACGTGGCGCCCGTGTAGAGGTTCGGTCCGCCGAAGTCGTTGTAGGCGTGCCAGGTGTTCGTGGCCAGGGGCAGCAGCGCGGTCGCCCCCGGGGTCGGCGCGCCGGCCCGGGGCCGGACGACGAAGAAGGCGTGGGCGTCGCGCACCCGGTCCGGGTCGTGGGGCGCCGGATCCGGGAACCGGAGGTGGACCTCGTGGAAGCCCGAGGTCCAGTCGTCACCGACCTCGATGGTCGCCGCCGCCGGCCACCGGCACCCCTCGGTGCTGGCGTCGGCGGGCACCGGGTGGTCGCCGACGGCGACGGTGGCGGTGTGGCGCACCTCGCGCTCGGCCCCGACGCGGGTCACGACGACCTCGACGTCGCGGTCGCCGCCACCGTCGGTCGCCGTGGCCGACAGGTGCAGCGACACCGCGCCCCCCGGCTCCACCGACTGCGGCCAGCACCAACCCGAGACCTGCGCGCGCGCCATGGCCGGAACCTAGGCCGTGCCCGCGTCCCGGCGCCGCGGGCACGGGGGCTCCGGATCGGCCGCAGGGTCAGCGGGCCGGGGTCAGGGGGGGCGGGGTCGAGGGGTGCGGTCAGGGGGTCGGGGTCGCCGCGGGGCCCTCGGCCACGACGAGCCGGCCGACGACGGTGCCGGCGTGGTTGGCCAGCACGGCCCGTGGTGCGAACACCGACCGCCAGCCGCCGTCGGGCAGCGCAGCCCCGGGGCGGTCCCCGTCCCCGGCGGCGAGCGCGGCGAGCACGTGGCCGAGCGCGGTGGACGCGGCCCGCCCCGCGCCGTCCTCGGCCTTCACCGCGATGCCGAGGCCCGCCGTGGGCAGCCCGCACAGCGCCACGCCCTCCGCCCCCGGCTTCACGAGGACGTCGCCCCGACCGGCGGCGAGCAGCTCGGTGGTGAGCCGGCCCGTCCCCTCCACCTCCCAGGGGTGTGCGACGGTGGCCGCGGCCAGCCGCTCGAGGGCGGCGCGCCGGGTGGCGGGCACGGTCCCGCCGGGTGCGGCCAGGCGCGCCCCGGCCAGGGCGATCGAGCGCAGCGGCACGGGGTGCACGGGGATCCCGCAGCCGTCGGTGCCCGCCCTGGCCGGGTCGATCGTGGCGCCGGTCAGCTCGGCGCAGGCGTCGCGGACCAGGCGCTGGACCGGGTGGTCGGGCCGGACGTAGCCCGCCGTCGGCACGCCCAGGTGCCGGGCCACGGTGAGGAACCCGGCGTGCTTGCCCGAGCAGTTGTTGCCCGCCGCCGTGGTCCCCCGACCCTCCTGCACCCCGCACTCGAGGTCGGCGTGCGTGCAGCCGATGCGGGCCAGCCAGGCCTCGACCGCGGCGACGTGCCCCGGTTCCCCGGTGTGGGACGCGCAGGCCAGGGCGAGCTCGGCCGGGGTCACGGCGAAGGCGTCCGCGGCGCCGGTCTCGACCAGCGGCAGCGCCTGCACCGACTTGACGGCCGAGCGGGGGTGGGTGGGCCGCTCCGGGTCGCCCCAGGCGACGACGACCTCGCCGGTCGGGTCGACCACGACGGCGTGGACGACGTGGCGGCTCTCGACCTCGGGGCCGCGGTGGAGCTCGACGGTCAGGGGTGGTCGGGGGGCGACGGGCACGGCGGGACGCTAGCGACGCCGGTCGCCGCCCCGGCCGGCCCGCGCC
>CAZCEZ010000006.1:19848-23229 GCA_964497795.1 uncultured Acidimicrobiaceae bacterium
GACGGGCACGGCGGGACGCTAGCGACGCCGGTCGCCGCCCCGGCCGGCCCGCGCCTCACGACGACCGGGACAGCACCGAGCAGCCCGGTCCGTGGCGCGCCCACCCGGGCCACCGACCGGCCCCCGGGTCCGCCGCCGACGGGGTGGCACCGGAGGCGCCGACCGGGGCGCGCACCCGCGACCGCGGCTGATCCGATCGGGGGCTGGTCCGATCGGGCCATGGCGGTGGAGGTGTCCGGTTCCGTACGGTTGGGGTACGGCGGTGCCGCTTCGGCCCGTCGACGACGTGGAGGTGCGCCGTGGGCGCGAGGCGAACGGGCGTGGTGGCACTGGCTGCCGCAGGGCTGCTGGCGGGGATGCTGGGCACGGGGGGTGCGGCAGGTGCCGCGCCCGCCGACCGGAGCGAGGACGTGCGCGCCCACTGGACCGCCGAGCGGCTCGCCGCCGCCCAGCCCCGCGACCTGGTGCTCGACGAGCGCGGCCTCGCCTACCTGCAGGCCGCCGACGGGTCGCTGACCCCGCACGGCCACGCCACGCCGGCACGGGCGACGCTCCGGGCCGAGCCGACCCCGACCGCGGCGCCGGCGGCCCGCGCCAAGCCGACCCCGGACGACGTCCCGCCGACGGTGGCGGACCTCGTGCGCTGCTCGACCACGACCTCGACGGGCGACCCGGCCCAGCGCTTCTCCGCCACCGTCACCGACGACCAGGGCCTGCGGTCCGTCGCGGTGATCGTGGTGTACCCCGACGGACGCACGCAGTCCTTCACGCCAGGCCAGTCCGGTGACACCTGGTCCATCGTGATCAGCGGCTTCGCCGGGTCGGGCTGGGGCTGGGCCGTCGAGGCCAAGGACACCGGCCCCAAGGGCGGCAACGCCACCACCGAGTCGGGCGCGACCTTCGCCGCCGGCGACGGACCGGCCTGCGACGGCGGCGGCGACCCGGGGGACCCGCCCCCGCCCCCGCCGCCCCCCGGTGACGTCGTCTCCGACGCCGCCTACGCCGAGTCGGGCACGGTGAACGACCTCGTCGGCCGCATCTTCTTCGAGATGCCGGCCAACCGCCGTGGCACCCGGTGGAACGGCTACGTGTGCTCGGGCACCTTCGTCGCCGACGGCGTCGCCGGTCGCTCGGTCGTGGTCACCGCCGCCCACTGCGTCTACGACGACGTGAACAAGGTCTTCGCCCGCAACGTCGTGTTCATCCCCGACCTCGACGGCACGTGGAGCTCGACCAACGCCGCGCTGTCGGGCTGCACCGAGGGCACCACCTGCCACGCCGCGGACTTCGGTGTCGTGCACGACCAGTGGACCCGCCACCGGTTCCCGGACAACATCCCCTTCGACTACGCCTTCTACGCCCTCACCGGCACCGCCGCCGGTGACGGGTCGACCTTCGCCGTGGCCTCGCAGAGCGAGGGCGGCCTGGTCGTGGGCGACGACACCTGGGGGATCGGCTACCCGTACGACCAGGACCCCGACCTGCGCTACTGCCGCGAGGGGGTCTCGACCCAGCCCGGCACCTACGCCAGCTGGTCCGGCACCTACGCCAACTGGTGGCTCGGCTCCTGCGCCATGACCGGTGGGTCGTCGGGTGGCCCGTGGCTCGAGGACACCGACGCGACCCCCGACGGCGTGGACGACGAGACCCTGGTCGTGTCGGTCAACTCGTGGGGCTACACGACGAGCGACGGCATGGCGGGGCCCCGCCTCGACCTGGCCCCGACCACCGGCCTGCTCGACCTGGCCCGGACGCAGGGTCCGAACGCGGCGCGCGGGTACGTCTTCACCCCCTGATCCCGGGCCTCGAGCAGCGGAGGGCCCCGGCCGCCGTAGCGTGACGGCATGGCCTGGACCCTCTCCGACATCCCCGACCAGACCGGCCGCGTCGCGGTCGTCACCGGGGCCAACACCGGCCTCGGCCTCGAGACCGCTGCCGGCCTGGCCGGCGCGGGGGCGACGACCGTGCTCGCGTGCCGCAGCCTGGAGAGGGCCGAGGCGGCCCGGTCCGAGCTGCTCGGACGCCACCGGGACGCCGACGTGCAGGTCCTGCGCCTCGATCTCGGCGACCTCGACCAGGTGGCCGACGCGGCCGCCGAGGCCGTCGAGCGCTTCCCGGCGATCGACGTCGTCGTCAACAACGCCGGGGTGATGATCCCGCCCCGCTCCGAGACGGCGCAGGGCTTCGAGCTCCAGCTCGGCACGAACCACCTCGGCCACTTCGCCTGGACCGCCCAGGTGTTCCCCGCCGTCGTGGCCGCGCCCGGCTCCCGCATCGTGACCGTGTCCTCCATCGCCCACCGGCAGGGCCGGATGCACTGGGACGACCTGCAGTGGGAGCGCCGCTACGAGCGCTCCGCCGCCTACGGGCAGTCCAAGCTGGCCAACCTGCTGTTCGCCTTCGAGCTCCAGCGCCGCCTCCTGGCGGCCGGGATGGCCGACCGGGAGACCGGGACCATCTCCCTGGCCGCCCACCCGGGCGTGTCGGCCACCGAGCTGGTCCGCCACGTCCCCGGCGCCGGCCTGCCCGTGATCGGCACGCTCATCGGACTGGCCACGTCGGTGGTCGCCCAGCCCGCGTCCCGTGGCGCACTGCCCCAGCTGCGGGCGGCCACCGACCCCGACGCCGGCGGCTACGACTACTACGGGCCGGCCGGGTGGAACGAGACCCGGGGCGAGCCCGTCGTCGTGCAGCCCATGGCCCACGCCCGCCGCGAGGAGGACTGGGCCCGGCTCTGGTCGATCTCCGAGGAGCTCACCGGGGTCGAGTTCCCCGTCTCGACCAGCTGATGACCGGGGGTGGTCGGAACTGCGCGAAGGGCGCGAAGTGATCTACCCTGTCCGAGGCCGGCGCGACGCCGTGGATCCGGCGTCTGGCGACACACGGCACACCTGGAGGACCACGTGCGCATCACCGTACGAGCCGCACCCGTCGTGGGGGCCGCCGCAGGCGTCGTCCTCGGCGCGTCGCTGCTCGCCGGTACCGGCACCTGGGCCCCGACCCGGATCCTCGAGCCGATGCAGATCGAGCAGGCGACCCGCTTCGAGGTGGTCGACGACGAGCGCGCCGACGGGCTGACGATGGGCACCGCCGACCCCACCCCGGTCGCCACCCGCCCGGCCACGCCTCCGTCGACCACCACGACCACGACCGTCGTCGAACCCGAGTCGGAGGGCCGGGCCCGTCGCCCGACGCCCTCGGCGGCACGGGCCGCAGCACCGGTCCCGGGATCCTCGGCGATGAGCGTCGCACCCCCCGTCCCCCCGACGCCTGCGCCACCGCCCGCACCGGCACCGCCGGCGCCCTCCGAGCCCGCGCCGGAGCCGGGCCGCACCCGGGGCTGCGACGACCCCACCCGGGGGAACCGCCCCACCGACCCGG
>CAZCEZ010000006.1:23329-43536 GCA_964497795.1 uncultured Acidimicrobiaceae bacterium
GGCCGCACCCGGGGCTGCGACGACCCCACCCGGGGGAACCGCCCCACCGACCCGGATGGACGGGACCGCCCCGACTCCTGCCCGGAGGACGGACGTGGCCCGGCCGAGGGCGACGGGCAGGCCCGCGCCGGCCGGTGATCCCGCAGCGGGGGGCTACGCGTCCTCGCTGGTCGGCCCGGTGAACCGCGGGGCCCGACGCTCCCGGTGGGAGGCGACGCCCTCGGCGGGGTCGCTCCCGGTGAAGCCCAGGAACTCGTAGGCGAGCGAGGCGTCGAAGGCCGGCATCTGCTGGCGGTACCAGTGGTTCAGCGTGTGCTTCGTGAACCGGATCGCCGCCTGGGCCCCCTCGGCCAGCTGCGTGGCCACGGCCAGGGCCCGGTCGCGCACCTCGTCGTCCTCCACGCACAGCGACACCAGCCCGATGCGCTCGGCTTCCTCGCCCGACAGCGGGTCGCAGGTCAGCAGGTAGTACTTGGCCTTGGCCATGCCGGCCAGCAGCGGCCAGCAGATGGCGGCGTGGTCGCCGGCGGCGACGCCCAACCGGGTGTGGCCGTCGATGATCCGGGCCGTCCGCCCGACCACGGACACGTCGGCGAGGATGCCGGCGACCAGCCCGGCGCCCACGGCCGGGCCGTGCATGGCCGACACGATCGGCTTCGAGCACTCGATCACGTTGCGGACCAGGTCCCGGGCCTCCCGCAGCACGCGGAGCCGGGCCGCCTCGTCGCCCATGATGTCCTCGATCATCTCGAACGAGCCGCCCGAGGAGAACCCCTTGCCCGCCCCCTGGAGCACGGCGACGCGGACGTCTGGGTCCCGGTCCACGGTGAGCCACACGTCGGCCAGCTGCCGGTGGCAGGCGGCGCTCACCGAGTTCAGGCCGGGCGCGTCGAGGGTGATGCGCAGCACGCCGGGGGCGGGCACGTCGAAGGTGAGCTCGTCGAGGTCGGCGTAGCGGGCGAGGTCGACCATGGGGTCCTCCCGGGAGTCGGCGGAGGACCATCTGAGCACGCGCCGGGCGTCGTCCCCGCCGTTGCGTCAGCCCTTCTTGCGCCCCTTGGCCTTGCCCGGCGGTGCGTCGGGGCCGGTGTCGGCCGCGTCCGCCGTCGTCGGGGTGGTCGTCGTCGCCGTGGTCGATGCCGTCGTGGCGACGGGCTCCGTGGAGGCGCCGGCCGGGTCGACCTCCGGGGCCGGGCGGCTGCCGACGTCGAGGAGCCCCACGAGCAGGGCGAGTGCCGCCAGGGCCGCGCACCCGACGACGACGAGGCGCGGTCCGCGGTCGGGGAAGGCCCGTCGGAGCGCGGCCCGGCCGGCACGGAACCGGGTCGCGACCGCGGCCGTCGCGACCGACGGGTCGAGCGTGCGGGCGGCGGGTGCGGGGGCTGCGCCGGCCGGGAGTGCGCCGGTCGGGGGTGCGCCGGCCGGGGCCGCGCCGACCGGCCGGGCGGTCCGGGGCTCGCCGGTGACGGGGCCCGGAGCGGCGCCCGTGCCCGCTCCGGCCGCTGCGGGCAGGACGGCGGTCGCGTCGAGGGGGACGGTGGCGTCCGTGGCGGGGGACGGGGGCGACTCGACGAGCTCCCCGAGACCGACCCGGAGCGCGGCGATCGACGCGGGTCGGCGGCGGGGGTCGTGGGCGAGCGCGGCCTCGAGCGTGGCCCGGGCCCGGTCGGGCAGGGCCGGGGGGAGGGGATCGTGGTCGTCGGCGCGGATGCGGGCCGCCGAGGCCTCGGTCGTCCCGGCCCGGAACGGGTGCTGGCCGGTCGCGGCCTCGACGAGGACGACGGCGGCGGCGAAGACGTCGGAGCGCTCGTCGCCCCGGGCGCCGGCCAGGCGCTCGGCAGGTGCGTAGGCGAGGGTGGCCATCGGGGTCTCGTCGGTGCCGTCGTCGCCGAGGCTGGCCAGGCCGAAGTCGGTGGTGCACCAGCCCTGGCGGCCCCGCAGCACGTTGGACGGCTTCACGTCGCGGTGGAGCACGCCCACGGCGTGCGCCGCGGCCAGGGCGCCGGTCAGGTCGTCGACGAGGCCGGCGAGGTCCTCGGGTGGCAGCGGCCCGTCCCGGAGGACGTCGGCCAGGGTCGTCCCGTCGTGGCGCTCGAGGACGATGACGGGTCGCCCGTCGGCGTCGGCGACCAGGTCGAGGACGGAGACGACCCGGGGGTCGTCGACGCGGGCCGCGGCCAGGGCCTCGGTCCGGGCCCGGTCGACGACGCCGGCGGGGAGGTCCCGGTGGGGGACCTTGACGGCCACGGGCCGGGCGAGGCGCTCGTCCCGGGCGGCCCACACGGTGCCGACGCCGCCGCGCGCGATGACGTGCTCGAGTCGGTAGCGCCGGTCGAGGAGGTCGCCGGCGGCGGGCGCGGTCGGGTGAGCCACGGCGGACCCGTACCCGGCTCGCGGGCGGGCGAGACGTGACGTCCGCCGCCGCTCAGCCGAGCAGGTCTCGGATGACGTCCTCCCACAGGCGGGTGGTGAGGGCGAGCGACTCCACGTCGATGCGCTCGTCGTTCCCGTGGAACCGGCTGCCGAAGTCGGCCGACGACAGCTCGGGGGAGAGCAGGCCGGCGCCGTAGGCGACCGAGCCGAGCTCGCGGTGGACCCGTGCGTCGGTGAAGCCGACCGACATCCGGGGCGCGATCGTCGCCTCGGGGAACGGTCGGGCCACGGCCCGGGCGAGCGCGTCCCACAGCGGGGTGTCGGTCGGCGAGATGGACGCCTCGTCGTCGATGAGCGGCTCCACCTCCACCCGGGCGAACAGCTCGTCGCCCAGCGCGGCGCGGAGGTGCTCGGTGACGTCGTCGGCGGTCTCGCCGGGCAGGGTGCGGACGTCGACGTCGACGGTGACCCGGTCGGGGACCACGTTCGGCTTGGTCTGGCCGACGGCGACGTTGGGGGAGAAGGTCGTGTGGGTGCACGACCACAGGTAGGGGGCGCCGGCGGTGCGGGGGAGGGCGTCGAGGAACTCCTCGAGCGCGACGGGGTCGAGCAGGCGCCGGCGGGTGTCGTCGTCGAGGCCGAGCGCGTCGAGCTGGCCCGGCCACAGGTCGTGGATGCGGGCCGCGGGTCGGTACTCGGCGAGGCGGGTGACGACGGCGGCGGCGGTGACGAGGGCGTTGTCGGCCTTGAAGGGCATCGAGCCGTGCCCTGGGGTGCCCCGCACCGTGAGCCGCCGCCAGGCCACGCCCTTCTCGGCCACGTTGATGCCCACGGTCGGCGCCGACGCCGGCCCGCCGTGCAGCCCGCCGTTCTCGGTGAGCACGTAGTCGGTGGCCAGGTGCTCGGGGTGGTGCTCGGCCAGCCAACGTGCGCCGTGGGCCGAGCCGTGCTCCTCGTCGGCCACGGCCAGCAGCACCAGGTCGCCGCGGGGTCGGAAGCCGGTGGCGGCCAGGTGCCGGAACGCGACGGCGAACGACGCGGTCAGGTTCAGCATGTCCACGGCGCCCCGGCCCCAGACCTCGCCGTCGACGAGCTCGCCGCCGAAGGGGTCGCGGGACCAGCCGTCGGGGTTGACCGGCACGACGTCGGTGTGGCCGTCCAGGCACAGGCTCGGCGCGCCCGGGTCGGTGCCGGCCATGCGGGCCACCAGGGTGACCCGGCCCGGGGTCGGCTCGTAGGTCTCCACGTCGAACCCCGTGCCCTCGGCGCCGGCCTCGTCGAGGAAGGCCCGGAGCGCGTCGGCGTTGCGGACCTCCTGGCCCGAGGACGGCGTGCCGTCGTTCACGCAGGCGTTCCGGATGAGCACCTGGAGCAGCTCGACGGTCTCGGCGGTGCGGGGCCCGAGCCGGGCGGGGTCGGTGGTGGCCATGGCCGGAGCCAACCACGGACGGGACCGACCCCGTCGCCGTCGGGGCCGGCGGGCGCTCCCGTCGTGCGGGTCGTCGGGGGTCGGTGGGGCAGACTCGCTGCCCGTGACCGGCACCGACGACACCACCCGGCAGACGCTCGTGACCCTCGACCTCGAGGGGGTCCTCGTCCCCGAGATCTGGATCGCGGTCGCCGAGCGGACCGGGGTCGACGCCCTGCGGCGCACCACCCGGGACGAGCCCGACTACGACGTCCTGATGCGGTACCGGCTCGACGTCCTCGCCGAGCACGGCCTCACCATGTCGCTGGTCCAGGACGTGATCGCCGGCCTCGAGCCGCTGCCCGGCGCCCGCGCGTTCCTCGACGCCCTCCGGGCCCGCACCCAGGTCGTCATCCTGTCCGACACCTTCGAGCAGTTCGCCGCCCCGCTCATGGTCCAGCTCGGCATGCCGACCGTGCTCTGCCACCGCCTCGTCGTCGCCGACGACCGGATCGTGGACTACCGCCTCCGCCAGCCCGACCAGAAGCGGCGGGCGGTCGAGGCCTTCCACGGGCTGCGCTACAAGGTGATCGCGGCCGGCGACTCCTACAACGACACCACGATGCTGGCCGAGGCCGACGCCGGCTTCCTGTTCCACGCGCCGGCCAACGTCGTCGCCGAGTTCCCCGGCTTCCCGGCCCTCGACACCTACGACGAGCTCCTCGCCGCCATCGACGCCGAGCTCTGACCCGATCGGGCCGCTCGCCCGGCCCTCGATCGCGTCCTCGGGATCCCCCGACCGGGCCGAGCGGGCTCCCCCGATCGCGTCATTCTCCGCACGCGGTGCGGAAGGTCGGTGACGCGGGGCGGTCGACCGTCCTACCGTCGACGGCGGCGGATGTGGCCGTGGGGGCCACGAGGAGAGAGGCGGTCGGCAGCGGTGGGAGTGCGGGAGACCGAGGCACGGGCGCGCGTCGCCGTCGTGCTCGCCGGCGTCGGGCTGGGCCTGCTCGTCGGCACCGATCCGACGGCCGCGCCGGCGCGGTGGGTGCCGCCCGCCGCGGTCGTGGTCGCGACCCTGGTGGTCGCCGTCACCCGGTGGGCGCGGACCCGGGACCGGGCCGAGCGCCTCGAGGGGACGCTGCGAGCCCTGGTCCTCGACGACGCGTCCGCCGTGGCCGTCCTGGACCCCGCGGGCGTCCCGACGACGACCAACCCGGCCTGGGACGCCCTCGTCGGCCCGGCCACGGCGCTCGACGGGATCGTCCCGCTCGACCCCGACCGGGTCGGCCCGATCACCGCCGTCCGGGACACCGGCGTGGCCGCGCACGACGTGCTGGTCGTGCTCCCCGGGGCCGTCGGCCGGCTCGGGCTGCTCGACCTCCGCCCTGTGGTGGCCGCCGACGGCACCTGGCTCGTGGCCCGGTTGCGGGACGTGACCGAGGAGCTGCGCGTCATCGAGGCGCTGGCCGTCCACGCCGACCGGGATCCGCTGACCTCGGTCGGGAACCGCCGGTCGCTGGCCGGTGCCGCCGACGAGCTCGACGGCCGCACCGCCGAGGTCGTCGTCGTCGACCTCGACCGGTTCAAGCCGGTCAACGACGAGCACGGCCACCACGTCGGCGACGAGGTGCTCGTCGACGTCGCCGCACGCCTGCAGGCCGTGGCCGGGATCCGGGACCTCGTGGTCCGCCTCGGGGGTGACGAGTTCGCCGTGGTCGCCGAGGCCGGGTCGCGCCCGGGGTCGCTGCTCGAGGAGGTCCGCGCCGTGCTGGCCGAGCCCTTCGCGACGTCGGCGGGCGTGGTCGACCTGCGCTGCAGCGCAGGTGCGGCGATCGGCGACGGTGCCGGCCTGCCCGAGCTGCTCCGGGCCGCGGACCGGGCCATGTACGACCAGAAGCGCTCCGGGTACGACCGGGACCGCTCCGGCCGGGACGGCGTGCCGGCCTAGGGCCGGGCCGGTCGACCGGGGGCGCCGGCCGCGTCCGGGGGGCCGGGCCGGCGGGGCGCCGGGCAGCACCCCTCCCGGCACGGGTTGGTGCGCGGGCCGAGCGGACCGAGGGCCAGGGGGTCGGCGCAGACCAGGTGCTCGTCGAGCACGTCGGCGAGGCTCCGGACGAAGCGCGGGTGGGTGCCGACGGTGCCGGCGCGCACGAAGGTCATCCCGAGCGCCTCCGCGGCCTCCCGGGCCTGGGTGTCGAGGTCGAAGCGGACCTCCTGGTGGTCGGAGGTGAACCCGATGGGGACGACGACCACGACGTCCTCGCCCCGGTCGTGGAGGTCGCCGAGGTGGTCCACGACGTCGGGCTCGAGCCAGGGGACCTGCGGGGGCCCCGAGCGCGACTGCCAGACCAGGTCCCAGGCCCCGCCCCGCTCGTGCCGTGCGTCGCGGCCGAGGTCGACGAGGCGGGGCACGGCGACGCGGTCCACGACGAGGCGGGCGACGTCGAGCAGCTGGGCCTCGTAGTCCGACGTGGTCGCCATCGACATCGGCACCGAGTGCGCGGTGAACACGAGGCGGGCGCGGTTGCGGTCCGCGGGGGCGAGCTCGGCCAGCGCGTCCTCGACCCGGACGGCGACCGTCTCCACGAACCCGGGGACGTTGAAGTAGGGGCGGACCTTGCGCACCCCGGGCGGGGTCAGCCCGGCCTCGGCCACGGCGGCCACGGCCCGCTCGAGGTCGTCGTGGTACTGCCGGCACGCCGAGTACGACGAGAACGCGGACGTCGTCAGGCACAGCACGGCCCGGTGGCCGTCCTCGGCGATCTCCCGGAGCACGTCCTCCACGTAGGGGGCCCAGTTCCGGTTGCCCCAGTACAGGGGCACGTCGCGACCCCGGCGGTCCAGCTCGGCCCGGAGGGCGGCCAGGAGGGCGCGGCACTGGTCGTTGATCGGGCTCGCCCCACCGAAGGCCAGGTACTGCTCGGCGACCTCCTCGAGCCGCTCCCTCGGGACCCCCCGGCCCCGGGTCACGTTCTCGAGGAAGGGCACCACGTCGTCGGGGCCGTCGGGGCCGCCGAAGGACAGGAGCAGGACGGCGTCGAAGGGGCCGGGGTGGTCGGCGGTCACGGCGACCGTTCTACCCAGGTCGGGGCGAGATCGCGCCCGGGCCGATGACGGTCGTCGGGTGTCGGGGCGGCTCAGCCCGAGGCGGTGAGGCCGCCGTCGACCTCGGCGGCGAGCACGGCGAGGTCGTCGACCCGCTCCTCGGCCTCGGCGACGTCGTCGGGGCAGTCGAGCATCAGGCCCTCGGCGCTCGACAGCCACTCGCCGACGCTGCCGTCGAGCACGGCGCGGGGCGAGGGGAGCAGGTCCTCGCGTGCGGCCCGGAGCTCGCCGAGGGCGGCGCCGCACGCCTCCTCCCCGTCGTCGCCGACCACGGTCGCGACGGGCGGGACGAGGGCCTTGGCGTCCTCCCAGCCCGGGCGCCACGCATCGGCCGACGGGCGCTCGTCGTCGCTGCCGCACGCGGCGACCACGAGGAGCGCGGCGAGCACGAGCGACCGCAGCACCGGGATCGGGCCCCGGCTCGCCCGCCGGTCGGCCGAGGCGGTCGCTGCGGCGTCCATGCCCGCATGGTGCCACCCCCGGTCGTCGCCGACGCGGCGCCCGCCCCGGACCGGGGCTGCGCCGCTGCGCCGACGCCCCGGCGGGCGACGTGCGGCGAGCCGTCGGGGACGTGCAAACCTGGGGCGATGACCGTCCAGATCCAGCCGCTGCACTGCGGGACCCTCACCGCACCCCGGTCGATGTTCGTCCAGGGTGGCGACGGCGAGGACCTGTCCATCCCGGTGCCGGCCTGGCTGATCCGGCACCCCGAGGGCCTCGTCCTGTTCGACACCGGCATGCACGTCGACCTGACGGCCGACACGGAGATGCGCCGGGCCGTCGAGCTGTTCTTCCAGGTGAGCTGCGGGCCGGACCGGATGGTCGCCGCCCGCCTCGAGGCGGTCGACGTGGACCCGGCCGACGTCGCCGTCGTGGTCGCCTCCCACCTCCACTTCGACCACATCGGCGGCCTCGCCCAGCTGCCCAACGCCCGCCTCGTCGTCCACGCCGACGAGTGGGCTGCCGGCTTCGACGACGAGCTGGCCGCGGCGAACGCGCTGAACCGTGCCGACTTCGACCTCGGACACGACGTGGTCGCGGTCGAGGCCGCCCACGACGTGTTCGACGACGGTCGCATCGTGACGCTGCCCACGCCCGGCCACACGCCCGGGCACCAGTCGCTGCGGGTCCGCACCGACGGCGCCGACGGTTCGACGCCGACCGAGGTGGTCCTCTGCGGCGACTGCGCCTACTTCGAGTCGACCCTCGGCGGGGCGCCGCTGCCGCCCATCGGGCACGACCACGACGCCCAGGCCCGGAGCGTGGCCCGCCTGCGCGAGCTGCGCGACGAGGGCGCCACGGTCATCCCCGGCCACGACCCCCTGACCTTCCGGACCCTGCCCGAGCGCTTCTGAGCCGCCCGCCCGGGCCGTCCCGGCGCGCTCGGGTGGCATCGACGGAGCCGGGCCGTCAGGCTGTCCGGCCGTGGACCTGCTGCTCATCCGCCACGCCCTCCCCGAGCGGGTCGAGGGGGCCGACGGCCCGGCCGACCCCGTCCTGTCGGTCGTGGGCCACGCCCAGGCCCGGGCCCTGGCCGACTGGCTGTCGGTCGAGCACGTCGACGCCGTGGTCACCAGCCCGCTGCGCCGGGCCCGGGAGACCGCCGCGCCCCTCGCCGCCGCGCTCGGCTGCGAGGTGGAGGTCGAGGACGGGGTCGCCGAGTTCGACCGCCACGCCGACTCCTACGTCCCGCTCGAGGAGCTCAAGGCGTCGGGCGACCCCCGCTACCTGCAGCTCCTCCAGGGCGGCTACTTCGACGAGGGCGAGCTGACCGCCGAGGAGTTCCAGGCCACCGTCGTCGACGCCGTGGAGCGGATCGTCGCCGACAACCGGGGGCGGACCGTGGCCGTCGTGTGCCACGGCGGGGTGATCAACGCCTACCTGGCCCACGTGCTCGGCATCGACGACGTCATGTTCTTCGAGCCGACCTACACCGGCGTCACCCGGTGCCGGGCGTCGAGTCGCGGCCACCGGTCGATCGTGTCGGTCAACGAGACCGCCCACCTGCGCAACGTCGCCTCCTGACGCACGGCCGCTCCGGGGCCCGGACCCGGGTCTTGACCGGCGGGTCAAGTCCGGGCCTACGGTGTGGCCCGACCGGTCGGGGGACGGCCGGCAGACCCAGGGGGACCCATGACGGTCATCGAGTCCGGCACGCAGACCGAGCTGGTCGCGGATCCCGAGGCGGCGGGGCTCGACCCCGACCGGCTCGGCCGCATCGGCGAGCACCTGGAGGGTCGCTACCTGGCGCCGGGCAAGATCGCCGGGGCCCAGGCCGCCGTGGTGCGGGGCGGCACGCTCGGGTTCCTCGGCTCCTGGGGGATGCGGGACCGCGAGCGCCAGCGCCCGGTCACGACCGACACGATCTGGCGGCTCTACTCGATGACCAAGCCGGTCACCGGGGTCGCGCTGATGACCCTGCACGAGCGGGGCCTGTTCCGCCTCGACGACCCCGTCCACCGGTACCTGCCGTCGTGGCGGGACATGGTCGTGCGCGAGGTGGGCGAGGACGGCGCCGAGCGGCTCGTGCCAGCAGAGCGGCCGCCGACGATCCGCGACGTGATGATGCACATGTCGGGCATCGGCTACGGACCCGAGAACCGGGACCTCGACCTGATGGACCGCGGCTACCTCGGTCGCCAGACCCTCGAGACCCTGTGCGACGACATCGGCGGCTGGCCGCTGCGGTTCCAGCCCGGCAGCCGCTGGCTGTACTCCTTCGGCATGGACGTGTGCGCCCGCCTCGTCGAGGTCCTGTCCGGCCAGCGCTTCGACGACTACCTGCGCACCACGATCTTCGAACCCCTCGGCATGGTCGACACGGACTTCTGCGTGCCCGACGCCGACCTCGACCGCTTCGCCGCCTGCTACGCCCGCAACGGGCGCAAGGAGCTGGTGCTGCTCGACGATCCCGAGACGTCCAGCTACCGGACCCGTCCCCGCCTGCTCAACGGCGGCGGCGGCCTCGTCGGCACCACGCCCGACTACCTGCGCTTCGCCACGATGCTGGCCAACGGCGGCTCGCTCGACGGCGCTCGGATCCTGTCCCGCAAGAGCGTCGAGCTGATGACGTCCAACCACCTGCCCGGCGACGGCGAGCTCGCCGACGTCGCGCTGCCGGGCGGCTACGGCGAGGTCGGCTTCACCGGCGTCGGCTTCGGGCTCACCATGGCCGTGCGCCACCACCCGGTCCGCGTCGGCTCGACCGGCAGCCCGGGCGAGTTCATGTGGGGTGGCGCCGCGTCGACGACGTTCTGGGTCGATCCGGTCGAGGACCTCGTCGTGGTGTTCATGACCCAGCTGATCCCGTCGGGCACCTTCGACTTCGGCGGCCAGCTCAAGGCCATCGTCAACGGCTGCATCGCGGACTGACCGGCCGAGCTGACCGACGACCCCGGCGCCGGGCCCTCAGCGGGCCCGCGCTGCGGTGGACGCGTCGTGGGCGTCGTGGCGGCTCCGGACCCGGAACTGCTGCAGCGTCATCGACTCGAGGTGCGCCTCGCCCCGGGCCCGGGCCGTGGCGGTGCGGGGCTGGCCGAGCATCGGGCCCAGTTCGCCGAAGTAGCGGCCGGCCCCGAGCACGGCGACGGTCTCCTCAGCGCCGCCCCGGGTACGGGTCAGCACGACCTCGCCCGAGGTGATCGCGTAGACGAGCGGGCCGCGGTCGCCCTCGTGGAAGAGCACCTCGCCGTCGGCCAGGGCCACCGGTCCGCCCGAGCCGGGGGCGGCGTCGATGCGGGGGGCCAGGTCGAGCACGTCGTCGGCGATGGGCAGGAGCCGGTCGTCGTGGGTCGAGATCACGACGACCCGGCCGGGGCGGGCCAGCCCGCGCAGCAGCTGGATGACGGCCTCGGCCTGGACGTAGTCGAGGTTCGCGGTCGGCTCGTCGGCGAGCAGGACCTCGGGGCCGTGCACCAGCCCCCGGGCCACGGCGATCCGCTGCTGCTGGCCGCCGGAGAGCTGGCCGGGTCGCGTGCCGGCGTGATCGGCCATGCCGACCTCGGCGAGGACGGCGTCGGCCCGCTCCCGGGCGAGGCGTCGGTTGGCGCCCTGGGCCACGAGGGGCGCGGCCACGTTGTCCCTCGCCGACAGCGAGGCGATCAGGTTGTAGGCCTGGAACACGAAGCCGACGCGCTGCCGGCGGTGCTCGCGCAGGCCGGCGTCGTCGAGGCGGGACAGGTCGGCCGAGCCGACCAGGACCCGGCCCGAGGTCGGGCGCAGCAGGCCGCCGAGGCAGCTGAGCAGCGTCGTCTTGCCGCAGCCCGAGGGGCCGAGGAGCAGGGCGAGGTCGCCGTCGGCGATGGAGCGGGTCATCCCGTCGATGGGGCGGTGGCGGTAGCCGTCGCCCTCGTACTCGACGACGAGGTCCTCGATGGCGATGCTGGGCACGGTCAGCCTCCAGCGCCGGCGAACGCGGCGGACGGGTCGACGCGCAGGGTGCGTCGGACGGCGGCGTAGCTGGCCAGCACCGCGATGAGCGTGGCCAGCAGGGGCAGGACGAGCAGGTCGGCGCCGGTCAGGTGCACGGCGAGCGGGAACAGCGGAGCGAGGACGCCCTCGAGGACCACGGCGGCGGCTGCTGCGGTCAACGCGACCACCAGGGCCTGGGCGGCGACGCCGGCGGCGAGCATCGAGCGCTCCACGCCCACCGCCCGCAGCACGGCCACGTCGCGGGTCCGCTCGATCGAGGCCAGGTACACGACGGCGCCGATGATCATGGCGGCGACCAGGCCGAGCAGGACCCGGACGACGTGCAGGGTGAGGATCGGTCGCTCCACGGGGCCCTTGGCCGCCTCGGCGACCTCGCCGGCCGTGCGGACGTGGAAGCCGGCCGGGACGAGCAGCGGCTCCGCGTCGAGCAGGAGCGCGGAGGCCACGGCAGCCCCGCCGGCCAACCGGGCGCGGACGACGTCGACGGGCGCGAAGACCAGCGGCATGCCGGCGAACAGGGTGGCGTCGGCCACCTCGCCGACCACGGTCACCGGCTGGTCCCCGAGCAGGACCGGGTCCCCGACCGAGGCGCCCTCCAGCGCCGTGGACACGGCCACGCCGGTGCCGTCCACGGCCAGGGTCCCGTCGTCGGGCACGGGCGCACCCGGGCCGGTCGCCGGGTGCCCGACGAGGATGGCGTCGACCACCTCCTCCCCGACGGTCACGGGGAGGCGGGCCAGCAGGACCTGGCCGGTGGCCACCCCCGGGGCGAGGACCCCGGCCGCGGCCTCCACCGGGAACGTCGCGTTGGACGTGAACGGGTTCTCGATGCCGGCGCGCAGGACCCAGTGGCTCCCGCCCAGGGTCCCGGTGGTCGCGCTGGGCTCGCGGTCGAACTGGTTGACCACCCCGGTCATGAGCAGGAGGAGGGTGAGGGTCACGGCCGCGGCCACCATGGCGACCACGAAGCGGCGGAGCCGGTGGCGCAGGTCGGCGACGGCGAGCCACAGCGCACCGACCAGGGCCCGGCCCGTGCTCACCTCGAGCGGGCGGCCAGGGGCCGCCGGCGTGGTCGTCGGGTCGTGGTCGAGGATGGTCATGAGGCGGGGGTCCTCCTCGCGGAGCCAGGCGGTCAGTCGGGGTCCGGCGCGGTGCGCGCCGAGGTCGGCGGTTCGGTCGAGGTGCGAGAAGTCCAGGAGCCGGACGTCGTCGAGGGCTGCGTCGAGCACGAGGTCGGCCCCCGCTGCGGCGTCGAGGCGGGCGCGGGCCGCGGGCAGCAGCATCGCCTGGGTGACCGTGGTGGCCAGGGACGGCTGATCGGCCCGGCCCCGACCCCGGACCCGGTCGACGAGGACGCGCAGGCCCGAGACGTGGTGGGGGAGCGGGGCCTCGGCCCGGGGCCCGTTCGGGGCGGCGACGTCGACGGCCACCAGCGGCCCGGGCCCACCCAGCTTCCGGCCGAGCCCGACGGGCAGGTTGTCGACCAGCCCGCCGTCGACCAGCAGGTGGCCGTCGCGCTCGAAGGGCGGGAACACCCCGGGCACGGCGACGGTCGCCCGCAGGGCCTCGCGGAGCGGCCCGGTCGTCAGCACCACCGGGCCGAGGGCGGTGAGGTCGGTGGCGACGCAGCCGAAGGGCAGCCAGAGGTCCTCGACGTCCCGGGTCCCGAACGCCTCGGTCAGCGACCGCCACACCCGGCGGCCGCGGAGCAGGCCGACCACGGGCAGCGTGTGGTCCCGGACGCGGGTGAAGCCGTCGCGGACCAGGTCGCGCACCCGCCCGGGCCGCTCCTCCTGGGCGATCGCCGCGGCCACGACGGCGCCGGCGCTGGTGCCGGCCACGGCGTCGACGGGGAGCCCCAGCCGGCGCAGCTCCTCGTGCACCCCGACCTGGGCCAGGGCCCGACCGCCACCGCCGCCGAGCACGAGGGTGAGGCCCCGGCCGAGCAGCAGGCGGCCGACGCGGGCCCGGTGGGCGGGGTCCTGGCGGCGCAGGTGGAGGTGGCGCACGCCCGGGCGCGGCGCGAGCAGCGCGGCCGTGCCGGTCGGGACCGCGGTCCGCGACGGGTGCACGAGCACCAGGGTCCGCCCGGCCACGGCGGCGGCCCGGTCGAGGGCCCGCTCGACCGGTACCGGCGCTCGGGCGTCCTCGGCGTCGACGAACACGACCACCTGGTCGCCGACGTCGGCGAGGCGCTCGTTCCAGGCCGTGGGCGTGGCGTCCCCGACCAGCAGGAGCTGGACCTCGCCGCGGTCGGCCCGCTCGAGGGATGCGGGCAGGGCGTCGGCCCCGTCGGGACCGAGCACGGCGACACCCGGCAGGCCGCGCACCGCGCCCACGACGGCGGCGACCTCGTTCTCGGTGCCCGGCGCCGGGACGAGGGCCACGACGGCTCGCTCGTCGCCCACGCCGTCGCGCGTCGAGGTGAGCGAGCCGACCAGGGTGGTCAGCACGGTCGGGGTCGCGGCCGTCGCCGAGGCGAACCACGCCCGGTCGAGGGGGACGAGCACGGCGTCGCGCCGCGCGACCAGGGTCGCCCGCCGGGTGCCGCCCTCGAGCAGGCCGGACTCGCCGAGCAGCTCACCGGGACCGACCTCGCCGAGGGTGGTGGTGCCCCCGTCCGGCCGGGTCCGCAGGGCACGGAGCCGTCCCCGCACCAGCAGCCACGCGCCCTCGGCGGTGTCGCCCTCCTCGCACAGCACCTGCCCCGCGGCGAGCCGACGGGTGCGCAGATCCCCGAGGTGGGCGCGGTCGAGCGCCGGGAAGGTCGCGGCGAGCGCGGCGAGGGCGTCGGCGTCCAGCGGACCGTCCGAGCCTCCCGTGCCGTGGCTCGCCGGAGGTCCCGCCCCGGCGTCGTCGACGACCGGTTCGAGCGCCGGCCGCGCCCGCAGCGCGGTGCGTCGGCTTCGACCCTGGGTCCTGGGGGTGGTGGTCACGTCGTCCCTGGGGGGAGGTGGACTGGTCCGGCGCCGGGGCACGAGGTCCCCTGATCCGGACGGATCGGGCGCTCCGGACATCGTCGTCGCCCGGCGCGGGCCGCGCGGTGCGAACGCGCACCGTCGGCGGCGGTCCCCCGGGGAACCGCCGACGGCTGCGGTCAGGGGGTGGCGAGCCGGCCGGCGACCTCGGCGACGAGGGCGTCGACCTCCCGGGCGCACGCCGCGAACACGTCGGCCTCGCCGCCGCCGGGGTCCACGACCTCCTCCCACGGCTCGGGCTCGTGCGCCGCGGGGGCGAGGGCGGCGACCTGGTCGCGCAGCGTCGGCGCCGGTCCGAGGTGGCGGGCGAGCCGGCGCAGGGTCACGGTGCGGGCCGCCGCCGTCGGGTGCTCGCGGCGCACCCAGGCCACGTGCTCGGGGGCGAGCGCCACGACGAGCCCGCTGGCTCCGAGCAGGGCGGCGTCGGCCTGGCGGCTGGCGTGGCGGGGCACGGGCAGGCCCACGGCCTCGATCGCAGCCCGCGTCCGCCACGACATCGGCTGGCCCTCGACGACGAACGTCCCGGCCGTGGCGACCCGCAGGTCCGGCCGACGGACCTCGAGGCCCACGCCGGCCATGACCGAGCGCGCCGCGTTGCCGGTGCAGACGAAGAGCACGTCGCAGGTGGTGCCGCCGCGGCCGGCGGTGGGCGGTGCCCCGGGCACGGCCGATCAGTCTGCGGCAGGATGCGGCGATGACCAAGCTCGACCTGTCCGCCGACGAGGTCCTCACCACCACCCGGGCCGTGCGCAAGCGGCTGGTGCTGGACCGGCCCGTGCCCCGCGAGGTCCTCGAGGAGTGCCTCGAGATCGCGCTGCAGGCGCCGAGCGGCTCCAACGCGCAGTCGTGGCGCTTCCTGGTGGTCACCGATCCCGACCTGCGGGCCGCCGTCGCCGAGCGGTACCGGGCCGCCTTCGCCGTCTACGAGCAGATGGAGGGGATCAACGCGGCCACCGTGTACCAGGGGGACGACCCCGACCGGCAGGAGACCCAGCAGAAGGTCATGTCCTCGGCCGCCCACCTGGCCGCCGAGCTGCACCGCGTCCCGGTCCTGCTGATCCCGTGCGCGCCCCGGGCTGCGGTGAGCGGTCCGCCGGCCAGCGCCGCCGCCGGCTACGGCTCGATCCTCCCTGCGGTCTGGTCCTTCATGCTCGCCGCCCGGGAGCGGTCGCTGGGCACGGCCTGGACCACCCTGCACCTGTTCTTCGAGGAGGAGGTGGCCGAGATCCTCGGCATCCCGCACGACGACTGGGCCCAGGTCGCGCTCATCGCCGTCGGCTGGTCCGACGGCACCGACTTCCGGCCCGCGGCGCGCGAGCCCCTCGACACCGTGGTGTCCTGGGACCGCTGGTCCGCGTAGCCGCGGGCGACCCGGACGCGGCGAGCCGGGCCGCCGGTACGGTGCCCGGATGCGTCGCGGGCCGAAGGACTACAAGGTCGCCGTCACCGTCGTCTACGTCCTCGGCCTGTTCATCCAGATCCTGGACGCCACCATCGTCAACGTCGCCCTGCCCACGCTGGCCGACGAGTTCGACGTCCCGGTCACCGACGTGGAGTGGGTGGTGGTCGGCTTCCTGCTCGCCCTCGCGTCGGTCATCCCGGCCAGCGGCTGGCTCGCCGACCGCTTCGGATCCAAGCGGGCCTTCCTCGGCGCCCTCGTCGTCTTCACCGTGGCCTCGGGCCTGTGCGGCGTGGCGCCGTCGCTCGAGGCGCTCATCGCGTTCCGGGTGCTGCAGGGGCTCGGTGCCGGGCTGATCATCCCGGTCGGGTCGGCGATCCTCTACCGCGCCTACCCGAAGTCCGAGCGGGCCACGGCGGCGGCGACCGTCGTCGGCGTCGCCGTGATCGCCCCGGCCATCGGGCCCGCGCTCGGCGGCATCCTCGTCGACACCACGTCGTGGCGCTGGATCTTCTACGTGAACGTGCCCATCGGCGTGGCCGCGATCGCGCTCGGTGCGCTGTGGCTGCGGGAGCGGACCGAGGCCGAGGCCGCCGGCCGCCTCGACCTGCCGGGCCTGCTGCTGGCCAGCCTCGCCCTCGCCGCCCTGCTCTACGGCATGGAGCAGGGTCCCGAGCGCGGCTGGGCCGCGCCGACCACCCTCGCCGTGCTCGGGCTCGCCGCCCTCGCCGCCGTGGCGCTGGTCCGGCGGGAGACCACGATCGAGGCGCCGATCCTCCACCTCGAGCTGTACCGGGAGCGCCTGTTCCGCACCACGAACATCGCCGGGCTGTCGATCTACGCCGGCTTCCTCGGCCAGGTGTTCCTCTTCACCCTCTACCTCCAGGACCTCCGGGGCGTGTCGGCCACGGGCGCCGGCTTCACCCAGGCCCCCCAGGCCCTCGGCGTGCTGGTCGTGTCGAACCTGGCCGGACGGCGCCTGTACCGGGCCGTCGGCCCCCGACGCCTGATGACCGCGGGCGCGGCGGCCACGGGCCTGGTGTCGGCGTCGTTCGCCCTCACCGACACGACCACGCCGCTGCTCGGGCTCGCCGGCATGAACTTCGCCCGGGGCCTGTCCATCGGGCTGGTGTTCATCGCCATCCAGACCGCGACCTACGCCCGGGTCAGCGAGGCGGACACGGCGCGGGCCACGACGCTGTTCGCCGTGCAGCGCCAGTCGGCCAACGCGCTCGGGGTCGCCATCGCGGCCACGGTGCTCGCCGCCCTCGCGCCCGTCGGCGGGTACGACGCCCCGGGCGCCCTCGCCGAGGGCCTGACCGCCTATCGCAGCGCCTTCGTGGTGATCGGCCTCCTGTTCGTACCGGGGGTCCTCGCCTCCTGGCGGATCCGGGACGAGGACGCCGCCGAGACCCGGGCCCCCGCAGGAGCGGCCACCCGCTGAACCGCCTGCCGTGCGCTGGACGGGCGGGCGACGACCGCGACCGGTGGGCGTCCCAGCGCGCCCGGCGCCGATCTCGCCCGATCCCGGCGTTCCGGGCGCCTCCGACGTCCCCTGCGGTGTCGTCGTGGCCGGGGACGGCCGTACCCTCGGGGCGTGACCGCTCCCGGTGCCGAGGCCCTCGGCACGACCACCGTGCTGCAGGGACTGGCAGGCGACGCCGGTGTCGGCATGGCGCTCCTGCGGACCACCGACGGCGCGGTGCTGTGGGCCAACGCCGCCTGCGCCCGGGTCCTCGGGGTCCCCGACATTCGGGACGTGGTGCTCGGCATCCCCGACCGGACCGGGACCACGACCCTCGACCTGGCCGACGGGCGCACGGTGCGCCTCGACCTGAGCGCGGGCACCCTCGAGGGGGAGCCGACCCTGCTCGTGGTGCTCCACGACATCACCGACGAGCGGACCCGGCAGGCGGCCTTCGCCGCCGAGGCCGCGACCGATCCCGGCACCGGCGTGCCCAACAAGCGGGGCCTGCGACGCGCCGTGGAGACGATCGATCGACACGGCCCGGTGACCGTCGTGTTCGTCGACCTCGACCGCTTCAAGGCGATCAACGACGTGCACGGCCACGAGGTCGGCGACGCCGTCCTCCGGGCCGTGGCCGGTCGGCTCGACAACCTGGCCCGGGACGCCGACGTCGTCGCCCGCTGGGGTGGCGACGAGTTCGTCCTGGTCACCGCCGGCGCCCAGGCCGGTGAGAGCCTCGCCGCCCGCATCGGTGCCGTGCTCGTCGAGCCGATGCAGGCCGGGGGGCAGCGCATCGATGTGGAGGCCTCGGTCGGCTGGGCCAGCTCGAGCGGGGGCTGGGACCTCGACGAGCTCGTCGCCGAGGCCGACCGGTCGATGTTCGTGGCCAAGCGACGCCGCCGGGTCAAGGCCCGGCTCTACGTGCGCGACGGCGAGCGGTCGGCACGCACCGTCGACCTGGTCCGCCGGCACCTCGGCGACCGCGAGCTCGAGGTGATCGACGTCCGCGACCACCCCCAGCGCCTCGAGGAGGACCGGATCGTGGTCACGCCCACCCTCCGGGTCCACGGGGCCGGTGCCGTGCGGGAGCTGATCGGTGACTTCGCCGACGTCGACCTCGGCGAGGCCCTCGAGCCCTCGGCCTGACGGCGCCGCGGCCACCGGCGGGTCACCCGCGGGTCACGGTCGCTGCAGCAGCTCGACCGAGGTGGTCACCGACGTCAGCACGTCCCAGTCGACCTCGACGCCGATGCCCGGACCGGTCGGCACGGCGATGGTGCCGTCGTCGGCGAGCACGGCGGGCTCGGTCACCACGTCGGTCCGCCAGTAGCGCTCGGCGGCGGAGATGTCGCCCGGCAGGGTGAAGCCGGGCAGGGCGGCCAGCGCGAGGTTCGCAGCGCGCCCGATGCCGGTCTCGAGCATGCCGCCGTGCCAGACGGGCACCCCGGCGTCCCGGCACCGGTCGTGGATGCGGCGCCCGGCGAGGTGCCCGCCGACCCGCCCCGGCTTGATGTTCACGACGTCGGCGGCGCCCAGGCGGAGCACGTCGTCGCACACCGCCTCCGACGTGATGGTCTCGTCCAGGCACACGGGGGTGTCGATGGCCCGGCACAGCTCGACGTTGTCGACGATCCGCTCCTCGGGGTACGGCTGCTCGATGAGGAGCAGGCCGAACTCGTCCAGGGCCCGCAGCACCTCGAGGTCGTCGGGCCGGTAGGCGGCGTTGGCGTCGACCTGCAGGCCGAAGCCGTCGCCCAGCTCGGCTCGCAGCACGCGGCACGGCTCCACGTCCCAGCCCGGCTTCACCTTGATCTTGATGCGGGCGTAGCCCTCCTCCAGGTGCCGGGCCGCGGTGGCGACCAGGTCGTCGATCGTCGGGAGGATCCCGATCGACACCCCGACCGGGACCCGGTCGACCGGGTCGAGACCGTGGCCGAGGAAGCCGCCCAGCGACCGGCCGGCGAGCCGGAGCTGGGCGTCGAGCAGGGCGGCCTCGAGCGCGGCCTTGGCCATGCGGTGGCCCTGGACGGGTGCGAGGGTGGCGGCGAGGTCGACGGCGTGGGCCGTGCCGGCCTCGAACAGCCGGGGCACGAGGTGGTCGCGGGCGACGTCCTCGCAGGCGGCCGTGTACTCGCTCGAGTACAGGGGCGTGGTCCCGGCGACGCACTCGCCCCACCCGTCCTCGACGCGGCCGTCCGCGCCGTCGTCGGCCCCGTGGGCCACGACCCGGACGAGGAGGATGTCGCGCACCGCCCAGGTGCCGAAGCTGGTCTGGAACGGGGTGACGAGGGGCAGCTCGATGCGGCGCAGCTCGACGGCGCGGACCGCGACGGGCGGGAGCTCGGGCAGGGCGGGGTCGGTCACGGGGCCTCCGGTGGCCGGGGGCGGATCCCGGGTGGCGGGTCGGTCGGGTCGGCGAGCACGTAGCGGCGGTCGTCGGTGACGGCGACGGGTGCGAGCCCGTCGGTCTCGGCCTGCAGGATGGCGTCGCGCACCGCGTGGCGCCACGCGAGCGCAGCCGGTGGGTCGGCGGCGCGCAGCGCGACCACGTCGTCCGGTGCGGCGACGAGGCGGACCGGAGCGCCGGCCGGGTCGACGGCGGTCGGGCCGGCCCCGTCGGCGGACACGACGGGCACGGCCCCGGCCGCGACCAGCGCAGCGGCAGCCGGTGCGGGCAGGGGGCCGGTGAGGGCGGCGTCCACGACCGGGTCGCCGAGGTCCCAGGCGACGAGGAGCCGGTCCGAGGGGTCGCCCCGGTTGAGCGCATCGTCCATGACCCCGTACAGCTCGACCAGGTAGCGGTCGACCCGGGCGCCGAGGTGGTGGAGGTTGAACCGGGCGTTGACCACGACGAGCGGGTCGAAGGTCCACGAGACGGTGCCGATGCCCCGGGCCCGGCACCAGTCGCGCTGGTGGGCCTTCAGCGCCCGACCGACGCCCCGGCCGCGCCAGGCCGGGTCGACGGCAGCCAGGTGGGAGTGGAGGTGGAGGTGGGGCGGGTCATCCGCGCCCGGGTCGCCGGGTCGTGCGGCCTGGAAGCCG
>CAZCEZ010000006.1:43636-82002 GCA_964497795.1 uncultured Acidimicrobiaceae bacterium
GCCGGGTCGTGCGGCCTGGAAGCCGACGAGGCCGGCGCACATCCCCACGATCGTGTCGTCCTCGTCGACGGCGACGGCGACGTAGGACCCGGCCAGCTCCATGGCCCGCAGCACGGCGGGCGGCAGCGGGCGGGCCCCCCAGGTGGCCTCGGCCAGGTCGAGCGCGGCGTCGGCCTCGGCGGGGTCCCGGGTCGTGCGGACCTCGACGGGGCTGCGGGTGACGACCACGTCCCGAGTCTCGCGCCCGCCGTCCCCGCGCCGGCGCCTCCCGCCGTACCCGGGCGGAACCGCACGGAGACCTGGGTAGCGTCGCCGGGTGCCCTCCCCCGACCGCCTCCTCACCTCCCTGTTCGGCCGCGTCAACCGGGTGGTCCGGCCCCTGGCCCGCGCCGGCGTCGTGTCCCCGCTGCCCGTCGGGGCCGGCATCGTGCTGCTCGAGACGACGGGCCGGAAGACCGGCCTGCCCCGCGAGGTGCCCCTGCTCGGGGTGCGGGTCGGCCGGCGGGTCACCGTGACCACGAGCCGCTCGAACTCGCAGTGGATCCGCAACCTCGAGGCCGACGCGTCCCCCGCCGTGTGGTTCGGCGGCCGCCGCCACGAGGCGCGCGCCGACGTCCGGCGCGGTCCGGTGAACGTGGCGTCCCTCGTCGCCGTCGACTGAACCCGGCGGCTGGCCGGTTCAGGCGAGCCGGCCGGCGTCCCGGGCCGCCTGCTCGGCCTGGGTCAGCTTCTCCTCGACCAGGGCCAGGCCCGCGTCCCAGAAGCCCGGGTCCGACAGGTCGACGTCGACGATGCGGCCGAGCTCGGTGGGCCAGCGGCTGCCGCCGGCCCGGAGCAGGTCCAGGTACTGGGGGACGAAGCCCTCGCCCCGCTCGGCGTAGGTGGCGTACACCGACAGGGCCAGCAGCTGGCCGTACGCGTAGGCGTACACGTAGCCGGGCGTGCCGATGAAGTGCGGGATGTAGGACCACCAGTCCCGGTAGCCGTCGGTGACCTCCATGGCGTCGCCGAACAGGTCGCCCTGGGTCCGGGCCCAGTGCTCGGCGAAGTCGTCGGTCGACAGCTCGCCGACGTCGCGGCGGTGGGTGTGGACGGCGTCCTCGAAGCGGTTCATCGACACCTGCCGGAACACGGTGGCGATGTTCCCCTCGAGGTTCTGGGCCAGGAGGGCGAAGCGCTCGGCGGGGTCCTCGGTCATCGACAGCAGCCGCTCGAAGGTCACGGTCTCGCCGAACACCGACGCCGTCTCGGCCAGGGTGAGCGGCGTCATCTGCTCGAACACCCCCTGCGGCCGGGCCAGGTAGCCGTGGACGGCGTGGCCGAGCTCGTGGGCCAGGGTCATCACGTCGCCCGGGGTGGCCGTGTAGTTGAGGAACACGTAGGGGTGGTGGTCGGGCGTCGTGTAGGAGCAGAAGGCGCCGCCCCGCTTGCCCGGCCGGGGCGGGGCGTCGATCCAGCCCTCGTCCAGGAAGCGGCCCACGACGTCGGCCAGCTCGCCGGAGAACGAGGCGTAGGCGTCCCGCACGATCCGGGTCGCCTCGTCCCAGGCGATGAAGGTGTCGGCGGTGGCCACCGACGCGTTGCGGTCGTAGTCGGCGAGCCGGTCGATGCCCAGGATCGCGGCCTTGAGCCGGTACCAGCGCTGCGGGATGTCGTAGCGGGCGACGACGGCGTCGACCAGGGCCTGGACGGAGGCGTCGCCGGCCTCCTGGGCCTGGTTCCACGACGAGATCCACGTCGGGTAGCCGCGCAGGTCGTCCTGGATGCGCCGGTCGGCGAGCAGGGTGTTGAACACGTAGGCGCGGGTGCGCAGCCCGGGCTGGAGGGCCTCGCTCACCGCGGCCGCCGCCCGGCGGCGCACGGCCCGGTCGGGGTTCGAGAGGCGGGACAGGGCGCCGTCGAGGGTGACCTCGTCGACGGTCGCGCCCGGGCCGTCGTCGCGGGGCAGCGACACCCGGATGGCCGCGGTCTGCTCGGTGAAGAGCCGGACCCAGGCGCCCCGGCCCGTGGGCGCCGTCGTGGCGAGCAGCCGCTCCTCGACCTCGGAGAGCACGTGGGGCTTGCCGGCCCGGAGCGTCTCGAGGTGGTGGCGGTGGTCGGCGAGGGCGTCGTCGGCGAGGAGGGCCTCGGCGCGGTCGTCGTCGACGGCCACCCACTCCAGCTCGAACCAGACCAGCTCGGCGGACAGGGCGGCGTAGCGCTCGCTCACCTGCTGGACCAGGGCGCCCCGGGCCGGGTCGCCGGCGTCGGCGGCGAAGTCCAGCTGGGCGTAGGACGCGGCCCGTCGAGCCCGGGAGGTCAGCGCGGCGAGCCGGTCGAGCACGGAGGCGAGCCCGGCGGCGTCGAGGTCGCCGATCGTGCCCCGGGCATCGGCGGTCAGGGCCCGGGCCTCCTCGATGGCGGCGTCCATGCGGGACCGGACGCCGTCGGCCCCCTCGCCGTCGACCAGGGCCGCGATGTCCCAGGTCACGCCCTCGGCGCCGGTCGCGGGGGTGGTGTCGGTGCTCGTCTCGGTGGCGGTCACCCGGACGAGCATACGAAGGACGGTGAGCGGCGGCGCCCCGTCCGGGGGGCGGCGACGCTCAGGCCGCGTCGCGGTCGGGGCCGACCCCGACCTTCGATGCGGCCTTGGCCGCGCCGCGGGCGGAGGCCTTCGCCTTGGCCCGCTCGGTGGTGCGTCCGAGGCGGAACACGACGAGCACCACGCCGAGGAGGAGCTTGCCGAACCGCTTGATCGTGCCGAGCACGAGGCGGACGAGCGCGCCCACGGTGGCGTTGAGCACCTTGAGGACCAGGGCCACGATGCCGACGAGGACGCCGATCACGAAGGAGACCACGCCGACGACGGCGCGGACCACGGCGGCCACGGCTCGGAGCAGGAGCCCGACGACGGCCAGCACGAGGCGGACCGGGATCAGCACGAGGCGCACGAGCGCGGCGGCGATGCGGAACGGCAGGGCGATCAGGCGACCGATGCCCCGCAGCAGCCCGCCCTTGCGGGCCGGCTCGCCGTCGAGGGCGAGGTCGTCGAGGGAGACGGTGTCGGTCGCGGCCTCGGTCATGGCGGCATCCTCGCACACCGGGCGGGTGCGCGGGCCAGGGCGGTCGGGTGCCTCCCCGCCGCGGTGGTCAGCGGGGGCGGAAGCGGACCAGCGCGTCCCCGTCGGGGGTCGGGTCGAACACGGCGGTGACGGGCAGGCCGACCACCACCTCCTCGACCGGGCAGCCCACGACGTTGGTCATGCAGCGCGGGTTCGGGGCGTCGGGGTCGCCGGCCGGGGCGTCGGGCAGGTCGAGCTCGACGTAGGCGACCACGTAGGGGGCGACGTCGCGGTAGGGGCCCTGGCCCCGCCGGGACACCGAGGACGAGTAGACGATCCCCGTGCCGGGCAGGTCGACCCAGGTCACCTCCAGCGAGCCGCACGTCGGGCAGAAGCCCCGCGGGTACCAGATGGCGGTGCTGCACGCATCGCACACGGGCAGCGAGAGGCGCCCCTCGGCCGCGGCGTCGAAGAACGGCTGGGCGTCGGGCAGGGGGTGCGGCTCGATCACCGGCAGGCCCGAGGGCGTGTCGGGCCGCGAGGGCCGGGGCGCCGGGGCGTCGGAGGTGGGTGCGTCGCTCATCTCAGGCCTCCCGTCCGAGGAGCAGGGTCGCGGAGCCGTGGCGGGTGCCGAGCGAGCCGCCGGTCCCGTGGGCCAGGGCGATGTCGCAGTCGGGCACCTGGACGGCGGGGTGGGCCTCGCCGCGCAGCTGGCGGACGGCCTCGATCACCTTGGTGATGCCGCCGCGGTTGGTCGGGTGGTTGTTGCACAGGCCGCCGCCGTCGGTGTTGAACGGCAGCCGGCCGTGCGGGGCCTGGAGGGCGCCGTCGGACACGAACCGCCCGCCCTCGCCCTTGGCGCAGAACCCGAGGTCCTCGATGGTCTGCAGCACGGTGATGGTGAAGGAGTCGTAGATCGAGGCGTAGTCGACGTCGGCGGGGGTGAGCCCGGCCTCGGCGAAGGCCCGGGGCCCGGACCACGCCGCACCGGTGTGGGTCAGGTCGATCCGCCCGTTGGCCGTGTGCTTGGGGGCCTCGCCGTGGCCGAGCACCACCGGGCAGGGCCGGTCGAGGTCGGCGGCGACGTCGGGGTGGACCACGACGAGGGCGCCACCGCCGTCGGTGATCACGCAGCTGTCGAGCCGGTGGAGCGGGTCGGCGACGAGCGGCGACTCGACCACCTGCTCGACGGTGACGACGTCGCGCAGGAAGGCGTGCGGGTTGTGCTGGGCATGGGTGGAGGCGGCGACCTTGATCTCGGCCAGCTGCGCCGACGTCGTCCCGAACTCGTGCATGTGCCGGGTGGCGGCCATGGCGTAGTTGGTCAGCACGCTCGGTCCGTAGACGTTCTCGAAGGCGGACTCGGGCGAGACCATCCGGGCCGTGGACCCGGGGCGCATCCCCCCGGTGCGGGGCTTGCCGGCCAGCGTGATCAGGGCGATCCGGCACTTGCCCGCCGCGATGGCCGCGGCGGCGTGGCCGACGTGGGCGACGTAGGACGAGCCGCCGATCTCGGTGGAGTCGACGTAGGACAGCCCGGTCAGGCCCAGGTAGTCGGCCATCGACAGGGGCCCGAACCCCGGGGCGTCACCGGCGCAGAAGTAGGCGTCGACGTCGTCCTTGGACAGGCCGGCGTCGGCCAGCGCGCCCATGGCGACCTCGCCGTGGATCTGGGGCGTGGTGCGGTCGGGCAGGTGCCGTCCCGGGTGCTCGAACACCCCGGCGATGCACGCCGCTCCTCGGATCTCGGTCATGTCGTCCCCTCGTTCGACCGTCCATGCTGCGGTCCGCGGACCGACTTGACCGGCGAGTCAAGTCGCCGGGGCGCCCCCGGCGCACATCGGCCGGTCAGCGGCCCAGGCCGGGCCGGGTCGGGTCGAGCCGCCACGTGGCGGCCACCTCGACCGGCGCCCCCGGCTCGGCCACGGTCTCGACCAGCCGGTGCTCGGACACCCAGGCGTCGGGCGTCACCGTGTGCAGCACCCAGCCGCGCCGCGTCGTCTCGGACCAGGCGACGTGCGGGGAGAGCCGCTCGATGAGCGTCGACGCCGAGCGGAGCACGGCGGGCGGGGCCGAGGACACCCCGGGCGCGACCAGCTCGGCCCCGATCGGAGCGAGCCCGTCGTCGTCGAAGTCGGCCCGCAGGTCGGCGACCCACGACGAGTGGACGTCGCCGGTCAGCACCACGGGCGCCGGGGCCCGGGCCAGCACCTCGAGCAGCCGGGCCCGGGCCGCCGGGTAGCCGTCCCACTGGTCGAGGTTCCAGGCCACGTTGCCCGGCGCGAGGCGCCACTGGTGCAGCACCGTCTGGTTGACGACCGTGGTCCAGGTCGCGCCGTGGCCGACGGCGACGTCGGCCACCCACGCCTCCTGCTCGGCGCCGAGCATCGACAGGTCGTCGGCCTCCTCGCAGCGGGGTCCGACCTGGCCGGGGAACCCGGGGGCGGGGTCGCACGGCTGGCGGTCCCGGTGCTGGCGGCCGTCGAGGAGCACGAACCGGGTGAGCGCGCCCCAGTCCACGGTCCGGTGGATCCGCAGCGCCGCTCCCTCGGGTGGCGGCAGCCGGGTCGGGGTGTGCTCCCACCACGCCCGGTGCGCGGCGGCCCGGCGGGCCACCGCGGCCGGGCCGGCGTCGGGGGGCAGGGCGGCCACGTCGTTCACGACCTCGTGGTCGTCCCACACCTGCAACCAGGGGCCGGTCGCCTGCGCCGCCTGGAGGGCCGGGTCGGTGCGGTAGGTCCGGTACCGGAGGCGGTAGCCCTCGAGGTCGGTGGCCTCGGGCGCGTCGATGGTGCGCACGCCCTCGGCGTCGGACTCGTAGACGAAGTCGCCGCAGTGCACGACCAGGTCCGGGGCCTGCTCGGCGAGGTCGTCGAGCGCCGTCCACCAGCCCGACGACCACCGCTGGCACGACACGTGCCCGATGCGCAGCGGCTCGGCCGGCGCGACGCCCGGGGCCGGCGCGGTCCGTGTCCGGCCGATCGGCGAGGTGTGCCCGTCGGCCACGAACCGGTACCACCACGCCCGGTCGGGCGTGAGCCCGTCCACGACCACCCGGGTGGTGCCGTCGGCGTCGGGGTCGAAGGCGACGGGGACCCGGGCCACGACGGCGGCGAGCTCGGGGTCGGCCGCGACCTCGACCAGCGACCCCTCGCCCACGGGACGGTCGACCCGTGACCACAGCAGCACCGAGGTGTGGTCGGGGTCGCCCGAGGCCACGCCCTGGGCGAAGGGGAACGCTCCGGTGGGCGGGCCGTGGTCCAGGGCGGGCAGCGTGCTCGGGGGCGCCGGCGGGGCGGTCGTGCGCACCGACGTCGGAGGTGCGGCGTCGCCGCCGTCGCCGCACCCGGCCAGGGCGGCCAGGCCGGCGGCCCCGGCGCCGGCCAGGAAGCGTCGTCGGCTCGGACCCACGCCGCGAGCATGGTGCACGCGCGGGGCGGCCGGGGCGCGCCGCCGGTCCGGCGGCGAGGTCGGGGATCCGGTCGGGCCGGTCGGGCGCAGGTGGATGGCACGCGATCGGACGGCGCGCACCTGGTCGGTCTGCGCCATGACGGGGATGCACCGTCCGGGTGGGGGGCGGTGACGGAAATGACCCGACCGGGTCATCACCCGCAGGGGTGGCCGGCCGATGGGGGCCCTGGAACGGGAGCTCGTCGGAGGGAGCAGGGCGTGTCGGTCATCCCCGAAGAGGTGCGGATCGGGTTGGAGCGGGCGCGGAGCCTCCCCAGCCCACCTCCGGTCGCGGCCCGCCTGCTGGCCCTCGCCGACGACCCCGACGTGTCCATCGGCGACGTCGTCGACCTCGTCTCCCTCGACCCGGCCCTCGCCGCAAAGCTGCTGCGGTTGGCGTCGTCACCGCTCTACGTGCGGAACCGTCGACCCGAGACGCTGCGCGAGGCGGCCATGGCCCTCGGGCTGAACACCGTGTTCGCCACCGCCCTGTCCTTCAGCCTGGTGCCGCCCCAGGAGCCCGGGGTCCCGGCGCTGCTGACCCAGCAGGTCTGGCGCCGGGGCGCGCTCGCCGCCGCCGCGGCGCGCGTGGTCGCCGAGCGGCTCGGGGTCCGGGCCGAGGAGGCCAGCCTGGTCGGCCTGCTCCAGGGGATCGGCGTGCTCGCCGTCCACCGGGTGCGGCCCGAGGTCTACGAGGGCGTCCCCGCCGACGTCGACCACGAGGCCCTCGTCGAGGTCGAGCGTCGGCGCCTCGGGTGCGACCACGCCGCGGTCGGCGCCTTCCTCCTGCGCCACTGGCACCTCCCGCTGCACGTCGTCGACGCCGTGGCCGCGAGCCACGACCGCAGCCGCCTCCTCGACGGGAGCCCGGACGGGGGCGGCGTCCCGGCCGAGCCCCTCGTGGCCACCTCCGTGGTGGCCTCCGTGCTCGCCGACGTGTTCGCCGACGACGCGGCCAACATCGAGCCGGCCCGTCGCCTCCTGGCCGGCCTCGGCATCGAGGACGAGCTCACGCCCGTCCTGGCCGAGCTGACCGCGGTCGCCCCCACCCTGGCCGGCCTCCACGACGTCGACAGCTACGACATGGTCGGGATGCTGGAGGAGGCCCGCGAGGTCCTGCTCCAGCGCCAGGCGCTCCTCGACGGCGAGCGGGACCGTCTCGCCGAGCGCACCCGGACCCTCGAGGCCCGGACCGAGGAGCTCGAGGCCCGCAGCGACCGCGACGACCTGACCGGCGTCGCGAACCGCGGGGCGCTCGAGCGCTGGCTCGCCGACCACTGGGCGACCCGACCGGGCCCCGTCGCCGTGCTGTTCGCCGACCTCGACCACTTCAAGGCCGTCAACGACCTGCACGGGCACCTCGTCGGCGATCGGGTGCTCGTCGAGGTGGCCCGCCGCCTGGAGGCGGTCGCCCCGCCCGGCGCCATCGTGGCCCGCTTCGGCGGCGAGGAGTTCGTCGTGGTCGTGCCCGACCCGCCCGAGCCGGTGGGAGCCGTGGCCGACGCGTTCGTGCGGGCGGTGCGCGACCGGCCGGTGCCGGTGGAGGGCCGCGACCCGCTGGCCGTGACGATCTCGGTCGGCCTGGCCGTGGCCGACCCGGCGACCGAGTCCCGCGACGGGGTCATCGGCCGGGCCGACGATGCGCTCTACGCCGCGAAGGGCGAGGGTCGGGACACCTACGTCGTGTCGCCGCTGCTGCGCACCCTCGGAGCGCGGGCCCGCTGAGCCCGGGTCAGGCCCCGAGCGCGTCGGCCGGATCCCCGTCGGCCGGGTCGTCGTCGACGGGGAGCGGGCCGAGCAGCGGCAGGTAGTCGGCCGCCAGGCGGTCGAAGTCGAGGTCTCGCAGGAACCGCGAGAACGCGACCTGGGCGGCGAGCGCGTTCACGTCCCGGAACACCTCGGGCAGGAACACCGGCTCGACGATGAGCCCCTCGTCGACCATGGCGTTCACGGTGGCCATGTGGTTGATGTCGACCTTCCCGCAGAACAGGACCGGGATCCGGTCGAGGCGGCCGGTGCGGATCGCGACGCGCACGTAGGCGTAGGTGAGGACGAGGCCCTTGCCGTAGGCGAGGTCCTTGGTGAAGGGCGGGCCCGTGGGCGTGGAGCCCCGGAAGACGCGCATGGCCAGCTGCCAGCACTCGTCCTCGGTGAGACCGGCGACCCGGAAGTGCTCGAAGACCTCCACGAAGGTGGCGCCGTCTGCGGCCAGGGCGATGGCGTCGATGCGGTCCGCGATCCGCAGCAGGCGCACCGGGTGGGAGGTCAGCGAGAGGATCTCGGTGAGCGTGGCCAGCCCCTCCTGGGTCACGTTGACCGGCGGTGGTGCCTTGCCCAGGAACGTGCAGATCGGCTGGGCCGCCCCGTTGGCCGAGGTCCCCACGTGGACCCACCCCTCGTGGGACTCGAGCTGCTCGAGCTGGCGCTCCGAGAACGTGGCGTCGGCCCGGAGCTTGATGTAGCTGGAGCCGGCGGCCGCGTCGGCCACGATGCCGTCGTCGAGGACCACGTCGACGAGGTGCGAGCCCATCGACTCGTCGAGCCTCGCCTGGAGGAGGGCGACGGCCTCGGGACCGGGGATGCTCTTCTCGTCGCGCTCGTCGATCGGGACCTCCGACACCCACGACAGCGCGCCGCGCAGCTGCTGGGCGAGGTCGGCCACGGTGGGGCCGCCGGCGTGGAAGACGTCGGCCGTGGTGCCGTACAGCTGCGAGGCGATGGGGCCGAAGGCGTCGGTGCCGCGGGCGTCCAGCAGGTCCAGCGTGAGGCGGTACTGCTCGCTCGTGCGCTTCAGCAGCTGGGCGACCGGGGCCGTCGTGCCGAGCGAGCCGTTGATCTGCAGCTCCAGGTCGAGGAAGCGGGACCGCACCTCGTCGGTGTCGAAGCCGAGCTCCCGGGAGGCGTACCAGTCGGCGTCGACCGCGGGCTGCTCCCGGAACCCCGATGCGAAGAAGGCGTCTCGGACCTCGTCGTCCCACTTGATGGCGTTGAGGATGCGGACGGGTCCCTGGGCCTCGACGATCGCGTCGGAGACGGCTCGGATGGTCTCCTCGTAGGTCTCGGCCACCCGTAGAGGATGGCCGACGGGAGCGCCGCTGTGGTCGACTCGGCCGCCGTGAGCCGCTACGACGACCTCGTCAACCGCTTCTCCACCACCCGCGTCGGCCGGTGGGTCGGCAGCCGGGTGGCGGCCCGGATCGACCCGCTCGTGTTCCGCCTGACGCGAGGCCGCTACACGTCCACGGGCAGGCCGACGCTGCCCATGCTCGCCCTGACCACGACCGGTCGGCGGTCGGGCCAGAAGCGGACGGTGCAGCTCGCCTACGTCGAGGACGGCACCGGCGAGGACCGGTCGTGGCTGGTCGTGGCCTCGAACTTCGGGCAGGACCACCACCCGGCCTGGCGCCACAACCTCGACGCCGATCCCGATGCCGAGGTCCTGCTCGACGACGGCACCGAGGTGCCGGTCCGGGCCGAGGCCCTCACCGACGACGAGAAGGCGCGTCGCTGGCCCGACATCGAGCGCGTCGTGCCCCAGATGGCGGTGTACCCGACGCTGACCGACCGCAACATCCGGGTGTTCCGCCTCCGGCCGCGCTGACGCCGGGCCCGCGCCGACGGCGCCGGCCGGGTGCGGCCTTTTGCGGAAGGCGGAGGCACCCGTGCACACTTGCTCTTGACCGAACGGTCAACTTCGCGACACCAGGAGCACACCCATGGCAACCGCCGTCATCGTCGACGCCGTCCGCACCGCTGGCGGCAAGCGCTTCGGCCAGCTCTCCGGCTGGCACCCCGCCGACCTCGCCGCCGAGACCCTCAAGGCCCTCGCCGAGCGCAACAACCTCGACCCGGCCCTCGTCGACGACGTCGTCATGGGCTGCGTCATGCAGGTCGGGAGCCAGGGCCTGAACATCGGCCGCAACGCCGTGCTCGCCGCCGGCTGGCCCGAGACCGTCCCGGCCACCACCGTGGACCGCCAGTGCGGCTCCTCGCAGCAGGCCGCCCACTTCGCCGCCCAGGGCGTCATCGCCGGCGCCTACGACATCGCCATCGCGGCGGGCGTCGAGGTCATGACCACCACCCCGATGGGCGCCTCCATCACCCCGGGCTCGATCCCCTTCGGCCCCGCCGCCGCCGGCCGCTACGCCGACGTCGAGTACATCGAGGGCTGGAAGGGCCTCATCCCCCAGGGCGTGTCGGCCGAGATCATCGCCAACAAGTGGGACCTGTCCCGCGAGGACCTCGACGCCATCGGCCTCGCCTCCCAGCAGCGCGCCGCCCAGGCCCGCGACGAGGGTCGCTTCGACAACGAGATCATCCCGGTCAAGGTCAAGAAGCTCGACAAGGAGACCGGCGAGCTCATCGACACCGGTGACGCCCTGGCCACCCAGGACGAGGGCATCCGGGACTCGACCCCCGAGTCGCTCGCCAACCTGAAGCCCGCCTTCATCCCCGACGGCAAGATCACCGCCGGCAACTCCTCGCAGATCTGCGACGGCGCCTCGGCGATGCTGATCATGACCGAGGAGAAGGCCAAGGAGCTCGGCCTCAAGCCCCGTGCGAAGTTCCACACCTTCGCCCTCGCCGGCGTCGACCCCGTCACGATGCTGACCGGCCCCATCCCGGCCACCACCAAGGTGCTCGAGAAGGCCGGCATGACCATGGCCGACATCGACCTGTTCGAGGTCAACGAGGCCTTCGCCTCCGTCGTCGGCGCCTGGCAGAAGGAGCACGACGCCGACATGAGCAAGGTCAACGTCAACGGCGGGGCCATCGCCCTGGGCCACCCCCTCGGCGGCTCCGGTGCCAAGCTGATGGCGACCCTGCTCAACGAGCTCGAGCGCACCGGCGGCCGCTTCGGCCTCCAGACGATGTGCGAGGGCGGCGGCCTGGCCAACGCCACCATCATCGAGCGCCTGGACTGAGTCGTCTGACACGTCTCCGGCGCAGCCGGAGGCCCTGCACCCGGTGCCCCACGCTCTGCGTGGGGCACCGGCGCGTCCGGGCCCCCTCGGCTACGGGCGGGTGGCCCAGGCGCGCAGGGGCTGCATGCGCTCGCCGTCGACCTCGACGACGAAGTCGGGGGCGACGTCGCCGACCACCAGGCCGGCGTGCACCAGGGCGGCGCGCATGGCGTGGGCGGTGAGGCCGTGGTCGGCGTCGTCGTCGGTGGCCTCCCAGTCCCACTGGACGAGCAGGCCGCCGGGGCGGAGCCGTGCGGCGAGGGCCGCGACGGTGCCCGGGTGGTCCTCGACGAAGCCGAGCACCGAGGCGCACACCACCAGGTCCCAGGGGCCGCCGTCCTCGGGCAGCACCGGCCACGGGCGGACGTGGTCCCAGCCGAGGGCGGCGAGGTGGTCGTGCAGCCGGTCGAGCATCGCCGGCGAGGTGTCGACGGCGTCCACCGTCACGGCCCGCGCGGCGAGGCGCAGGGCGAGGTGGCCGGTGCCGCAGCCGAAGTCGCAGGCGCGCGCCCCGTCGAGGGCGACCCCGGCGGCGTCGGCGACCTCGCAGAGCGAGCGCCACGCGGCTGCGGCGTAGGCCCGGACCGAGTCGGCGGTGTCCCACTCGGCGGCGACGTCGTCCCACTCGCTGCCCACGCCCCGGAGGCTACGGGCCCCTACGGACCCTCAGGCGAGGTGGAGGTGGAGCTCGTCGAGGCCCCGGAGGTTGATGCGCCCGTTGTAGGTCGGCGCCGAGGCGAGCTCGACGGTGCCGAAGCGCTCGAGCAGCCGGCCGATGGCGACCTGGGCCTCGAGCTTCGCCAGGCTCGCGCCCAGGCAGTAGTGGGTGCCGCCCCCGAAGGCGAGGTGGTCGTGGGCGTCGGCCCGGGTCACGTCGAGGTCGGCCGCCGTCGGGCCGAAGTGGGCCTCGTCCCGGTTGGCCGAGGCCAGGGCGCACACGACGAACACGCCGGCGGGCACGTCGACGCCGCCGACCCGGATCGGCTCGACCGGGATGCGACGGGTCATCTGCACGGGCGGGTCCCAGCGCAGGAGCTCGTCGATCGCGTTGGGGAGCAGCGAGGGGTCGTCGCGCAGCAGCGCCAGCTGGTCGGGGTGGCGGACCAGCGCGTGCAGGCCGTTGCCGATCAGGTTCACCGTCGTCTCGTGGCCGGCGATGAACAGGAGCGAGACCTGGGCGGCGAGCTCGTCGTCGCCGAGCCGGTCCACCGTGCCGTCGTCGTGCTCGACCTCGGCCTCGATGAGCGTGGTGAGCAGGTCGTCGCCGGGGTGCTCCCGCTTCCAGGCGATCAGCCCGTCGATCAGCGCGCCCATCTCCTCGCCGGCGGCGGCGATGGCCCGGAGCACGTCGGGGTCGACGACGGGCTCGAGGCTGCGGACCAGGGTCCCGGACAGGTCGCGGATCCGGTCGGCCTGCTCGGCCAGCTCCTCGGGGAACCCGAGCATCTCGACGATGACGTCGAAGGGGAGGGGGAAGGCCAGGCCGCCGATCACCTCGAAGGGCTCGCCGGGCTCGACGCGGTCGAGCCGCTCGTCGACGAGGGACTCGATCCGGGGCCGCAGCGCGGCCACCCGACGGGGGGTGAAGGCCCGGGACACCAGGCGGCGGAGGCGGTCGTGGTCGGGCGGGTCGCGGTCGAGCATCGAGAGCCGCTCCCGCTCGAGGAGCGCGGCGTCGTCGCCGAGGGCCTCCCGGGCCAGCGCGTCGAGGGGCGTCTCGGCCGCGTTGGCCTGCTCGACGCTCAGCGACGGGTCGCGGAGCAGCGCGAAGACGTCGTCCCACCGGGACACGTAGACGGCGCCGAAGGGGGTCTGGTGGACGGGGTCGTGCTCGCGCAGCGCGGCGAACTGGCGGTACGGGTCCTCCACGTAGCCCGGTGCGAACGGGTCGTAGCTCACGTCGACGTCGGCCATGGCGTTCCCTCGGGTCCGGGGCCGATCCCCACGTCGGCCGGTCCCCGACCCTAGCGACCGTCCGGCGCGCCGGGCCCGGGCCCCCTCGGCGTCAGCGCTGGCGGGCGCACCCGCCGAGCCGCTCGGTCGACAGCCACAGCCGGCCCAGGGCGAGCCACGCCGCGCCGTAGTAGGTCGGGGCGTCGGCGACCTGCTCGGTGGCCAGGGCCAGGAGGCGCGCGGCGTCGTCGCGGTCGCCCGCGGCCAGGGACGCGGCCGCGGCCGCCACGGAGGCGAGGGGGTGCCCGTCGGGGTCCAGGACCGACCCGTCGAGGCCGAGGCGGCCGGCGGGCACGCCGTCCCGGCTGGCCCGGTCGTAGTCGTCGTCCACGGCGGCGGCGACACGCACGGCGGCGGGGGCGCAGGCCACGGCGTGGCGGACCGTCGTGCGCATGGCGTCGAAGCCGTGTCCGATCCGACGGTGGGCCTGGTCGTCGCTCGGCCCCGGCCGCGCCTCGACGGCCCCGTCGGCGAGGCGGGCCCAGTCCGGCACGAGGTCCCCCGGGGAGGACGCCTCGGCCACCGCCACCCCGGTGTCGGTCAGCCGGTCCCAGGCCGGGTCTCCGGTGAGCTCGCCGAGCACGTCGTGGGCCACGGGCGAGGCGTAGCTCGGGTTGACCCAGCCGTCGGGCACCGCCCAGGGCCCGGCAACGAGCACCGGTCCGTCACGGCCCGCCACCGGGCCGTCGACGACCTCGTGCGCCAGCAGCGCCCGGCCCGTGCGGGCCGCGTCGCGGGCGAGGTCCGGGTCGGCGAACACGACCGAGGCGAGGGCGAGCGCGTGGGCGGCGTCCAGGTCGGCGTCGGCAGCGGGGGCGGGGTCCACGACCTCGCCGTCCCGCCACAGCCAGGCGAGCAGGCCGTCGTCCCGGACCAGGTGCTGCTGGGTCCAGGCCCAGATGCGGTCGAAGGCGTCGCGGTCGCCGATGCCGGCGGCGAGGAGCATCCCGTAGGCCTGGCCCTCCGAGACGGTGTCGCCGCCCTGGTCCCGGCGCACGACGCGGCCGTCGTCGTCGACCCAGGTGTCGAGGAAGTCCCGTGCCGCGGCGAGCGCGTCGTCCTCGGCGAGGGCGTGGTGGTCGACGGCGGCCCGGGCCACCCCGGGGCCCGGGGCCGGCTGGCAGGCGGCGACGGCGAGCGCGAGGGCCGCGGCGACCGCCGCCCCGGCGAGCCGACGGCCGGGCGAGCCGCTCACGGGTCGACGGGTCGGCGCAGCGCCATGCGGCAGCCGGTGCCGAGCACGACGACGTGGACGACGACGAAGGCGACGTTGTTGACGGTGGCGGGCGAGGTGTCCCGGCTCAGCCCGAGGGCCGCGGCGGCGACCAGGACCGCGATGCAGACGAGTGCGGGCCAGACGGCCCGGGGCTGGCGGCTCGTCGGACCGCCCTTCGGGGTCACCACGAAGGTGCCGTGGCGCCCCCGGAGGAGGTCGATCGTGGCCACGACGTGGATCCACCACGACGTGACGAGCAGCGCGTAGGCGTCGAAGCGGTAGTCGCCCCGCCCGGCGACGGCCAACGTGACCATGGCCAGCCCGAAGTAGGGCAGGAACGCGAGCAGGAACTGGTCGGCCCCGGTGTCGGCGACGGGCTGGGCTCCGGTGAGGAGGCGCACGACGGGCAGCGCCATGTACACGAGGAACGTCCAGCCGGACAGGAAGAACGCCGAGGACGCCAGGTACTGCAGCTTGCGGCCCGGCCGCAGCCTCGACCGGAGGATCCGGGGCAGGGCGGACAGGCACCCCCGCGCCCAGCGCAGCTGCTGGGACACGTAGCCGGCCATGTCGTCGGGCCCGAGGCCGGAGGCGAGCACCTCGGGCACGTAGGCCGAGCGCCACCCCGCCTCGTGCAGGCCGACGGACAGCTCGAAGTCCTCGGTGACGGACGCGGTCGGGAAGCCCCCGACCGACTCGAGCGCGTCCCGGCGGAACACGACGTTGGTCCCGCAGCAGAACATGGCGCCGGACGCGTCCTTCCCGAGGGCGATCCCCCCGAAGAACAGGGCCTGCTGGCTCCATGCCGCCCGGGCGACCGCGTTGTCGTCGACGTTGGCGTAGTGCTGGGGGGTCTGGACGAACGCGACCTCCTCGTCGAGGAGGTGGGGCACGGTCCGCACCAGCAGGTCCGGGTGGGGGACGTGGTCGCAGTCGAGGATCACCACGAACGGGGCCGCGGTCCGCTCGAGCGCGTGGTTGACGTTCCCGGCCTTGGCCCCCTCGCTCGACTCCCGGGGCAGGTAGCCCACGCCGACCTCGTCGGCCAGGGCCGCCATCTCGGGACGGCACCCGTCGTCGAGCAGCCACACCCGCGGCCGTCCCCGGAGCGCGGCCGCGGCCCGCAGGGTCGGCGCGACGACGGCGACCGGCTCGTCGTAGGTGGGCACGAGGACGTCGACGGGCGGGTGCTCGGCCGGCGCGGGCGGCTCCGGGCGACGACGGCGGAGGCGGCCCCGGGACGTGGTCCACCAGAACAGGAGGGCCTGGGCGACGTTGAACAGCTCGACGACGACCAGGAGCACGTAGAGGACCGGGTGGCCGATCCGCTCGGGGCGCAGCAGCCAGGCCAGGTAGGTGCCGGCCGCCACCGTGCCGGCCACCGGGAAGGCGACGGCCTTCCACGCCGAGGGCGGCTCGGGGCGCCACCCGGCCGGGGCCAGGCGGGGGTCGTTGGCGTCGACGGGCGGGGGCGCCGGCTCGTGCCAGCGCTCGGGCAGGACCTCGATGGCCCCGTCGTCGGCGGCGGGTCGGGTCGGTCCGGTCGTCGCGGTCACCGTCGTGCCTCCAGGGTCCAGATCCGGACGTTGGCCTCCCGGCGCTCGGCCACGACGGTCCAGCCGGCGTCCTCGTAGCGGGCCAGTGCCTCGCCGACGCGGGCGCTCGTCCGGACGTCCTGGGACAGCCGGGTGGTCGCGAGCAGGAACACGCGGTCCCGGCCCCGGACCTGGTCGGGGTCCGTGACCAGGGCCCGCGCGTCCACGTCGGGCGCGTAGTAGGTGACGACGTCACCCAGGTAGGAGGGCTCGTAGAGCAGCAGGTCGCCGTCGTCGGGCCGGTCGGGGACCACCTCGAGGGCACCGGCGAAGTCGTAGCGGCGCGGGTTGGCGCCGTTGAGCTGCTGGTCGACCAGCATCGCACCGCTCAGGGCGACCAGGGCCAGGGCGCCGGCGACCAGGGCCCGGGGCCGCCGCGTCGACACGGTCAGGGCGCGGGCCACGAGCACGAGCAGCAGGGGGACGACGGCGGCGAAGTAGCGGAGCTCGAACAGGTCCCGCTTGACCGATCCCAGCGCCACGAAGGCGGCGGTGGGGACGGCGACGGCGACGGCGAGGCCGGTGGACCGGGCCGTCCGGCCGCGGCCGAGGGCCACGAAGGCGACGAGCAGCAGGAGCGGCCAGCACGCCGCGATGCGGGCCATGGTCTGGTCGCCGTGGTACCCGAACAGGGCCCAGATGCCGTTGGCCGCGACCGAGTAGACGCCGATGCCGGCATCGGCCAGGTCCGAGGCGGCGGTGCCCGCCGTCGACAGCGTGGTGGCGTCGACCGCGCCGCTGCGGCGCGACCCGTAGGCGGCCAGCTGCCCGAGCGCGAGCGGGAGCAGGGGCGCGATGAGCAGCAGGGAACCGGCCGTGGCCAGCGCCCAGTGGCGGAGCCGGTGGCCGGGCGGGCCCAGCACGTCGGGATCGGGCTCCTCGACCGGGTCGGGAGCCGGCGACGGCTCCGGGTGCGCGGGCGCGGCCGGGGTCGGGCCGAGGGCGCTCGTCGGGACCGCGGCCGGCCGTCGCGCCGACGACGTGCGCCCGGCCCGGCGTGCGGCCCGGCGCCGCAGCGCCCAGCGCAGGCCGACCAGGCCGAACAGGAGCTGCTGGGCGGCGAAGGGCACGACGGCGAACCACTGGGTCCAGGCCGTCGCCGCCGTGGTGAGCGCGTAGGCGGTCCAGGCCCAGCGGCCGTCGCCGCGGAGGGCGGCGACCTGCGCCCACGCCGCACCCGTGGCGAGCAGGACGAACAGCGAGTACATCCGCGCCTCCTGGGAGTACCAGACGAGGAACGGCGAGACGGTCACCAGGGCGGCGGCGACCAGCCCGGTCCGGCGCCCGTACAGGGCGCGGGCGAACCCGTAGGCCACGGGGACCAGTGCCACGCCGGCCACGACCGAGGGCAGGCGGACCGCCCACTCGGCCGTGCCCAGGACCCGGATCGTGGCCCACACGAGGAGGTGGTGCAGCGGCGGGTGGACGTCGGTGGCCTCGAGCCAGGCGAGCAGCGACGGGATGCTGCCCCGGGCCTGGGAGACGGTGATGGCCTCGTCGACCCACAGCCCGCGGGTCGCCAGCAGCCGGAGGGGCGCGGCGACGGCGACCATGGCCCCGACCAGGGCGACGTCGACGGGCACGGCCCAGGCCCGCAGCGCGGCCCGGGCCCGGGCCCCCTGCCGGCCGGCCAGGCCGGGGGGGAGGGCGAGCGCACCGACGCCGGCGACCGAGGTGACGGCGCTGGCCCCGACGAGGGCCGGGACGGTGGCCGGCACGAGGGCGAGCAGGACGAGGTGGCCGACCACGACGGCGGCGAGGACGGCCACGACCGAGCGGGCCGCGCCGGCGGCGCAGCGCCGCGCCGCGAGCGTGCGGGCCAGCCCGACCAGGGCCATCGTGGCCACGTAGGCGGGGAACCACGTGGTCGCCTCCGCGTGGGCGTCGCCGAAGGCGGCCCGGAGGACGACGTCGCCGGCGACCACCGCGGCGACCACGGCGGCGGCCCCCACGGCCAGGGTGGCGCCGACGGCGACGCGGTCGGCGCTGCGGGAGCGCCCCTGGTGGGGGAGCAGCACGAGCGGGATGGTGGCGGTGGCGAAGGCGACGGCCCCGCCGGCCGTGGACAGCACGGCGAAGCTCCCCGCCGCGTCGGGGGCGAGGCGGAGCTTGGCCACGAGCAGGTCCTGCTGCTGCACGACGGCCACGAGGGCGAAGGCCACGGCGGTCGGGACGCGCCCGGCGACGGCCCGGGCCGCAGCGGGCGGCAGCGCGGCTCGCGGGGTGCCGTGGCCCCGGTCGGGGACCCAGGGGGCGACGAGGTGGAGGCCGCGGGCCCGGGTGGCGAGCAGCGACGCGTAGCCGGCGGCCACCACGGCCAGGGCGGCACCGGCGGGCCCGACCACGGCGGCGGCGAGCACGCCGAGGGCCAGGCGCCACACCGGTTCGGCGACGAGGCCGGTCGCCACGTCGCGGGCGCGGCCCGTGCCGAGCCCGGCGCCGCGCTCGAGGCCGAGCAGCGCCGCGCCCGGCGCGGCCGCGGCCAGGGCGAGGGCGGTGGTCGTGGAGGTGGAGAACGCCCCGGCCAGGACGGGCGCGGCGGCGGCGAGCACCGCGGCGCCGGCGACGCCGGCCGCGACGCACCGTCGGCGGAGCCGGTCCAGGTCGTGGGGCGACAGCGCCGCCCCCGCGCCGATCGAGGCCGACGGCAGGTGGAGCAGCACGTAGGCGCCGAGGAACGCGCCGAGCTCGGCGAAGCCCGCCGGGGCCAGGACCCGGGCGGCGGTCAGGGCGAAGACGAGGTTCCCGACGCCGGCCAGCCACTGCGCCCCGGCCACGCCGAGCTGGGCAGCGGCGGGCCCGCGCCGGAGCCGGTCGACCGATGCCGCGGTGACCTCGGCGACGCGCCGGGCCGGGTCGAGGGCGGTCGGGGCCGTCACCAGGGGATCCCGGCGCCGAGGGGCGTGCGGTCGTCGTCGATGAGGCCGTCCTCGGCGCCACGGGACACCACGACGCGCAGGAGCCGGAGGTCCTGGTCGGCGAGGCGGACCTGCTCGGCGAGCGCGGCCCGCGACGGCGGGCGGCTGCGGTCGGGGTCGAGGAGGGCGTCGACGGCGGCGCGCACGACGGCGGGCACCGCCGTGGCGGGCACGGTGGGCTGGGCGATGCGTCGGGCGAGGCCGGCGAGCTTGGGTTCGTGCGCGACGGACAGCGTCGGCACCCCGGCGGCCGCCGCGGCGACGGCGGCGTGGAAGCGCAGGGCGAGGACGCCGGCGTGGGCGCCGGACGTGGCCACGGCCTCGTCGAGGTCGACCGGGCGGGGCAGCACCGAGGCGCGGGGGTCGGCCATGCGGAGCACGACGGCCCGGGCCAGGTCCTCGTCGGCGCCGGGCTGCCAGGGCTGGAGGTGCACCTGGTGGCCGGCGTCGACGGCCGCCCGGCACGCGGCCTCGAGCAGGACGACGACGTCGTCGGCCCGGGGGCCGGCGAGGTGGCTCACCGCGACCAGGAGCCCCCGGCCCGCCGGCGCCCGGCCTGCACCGGACGACCCGAACCCGGAGGACCCGGCATCGGACGGCGCAGCGACCCGGTCCCGGAGCAGGCTCCAGGCGGGGTCGGCGCCGATGCGGAACGGGCCCGGGACACCGCAGGCCTCCAGGATCCCGGCCGACTCCTCGTCGCGGAGCACGAGCAGATCGGCGGACCGGGCGATGCGGGCCGCGAGGCGGCGGGCGGACCGCGACCGGAGCTCACCGGCCCCGACCCCGGCCAGGGCGAGGGGGATGCCCCGCGAGGTGCAGGCGAGCTGGAGCAGGCGGGTCCGGACGAGGAGGCCCAGGTGGTGGCGCCCGGCCGCGGGGTGGAGGGACTTGAGCACGGTGCCGCCGGTGACGACCACGGCGTCGGCGTGCCGGAGCCCGACGCCGACGCCCGCGGCCGTGGCGGGCACGGCGGTGGTGCCCGCCGGCGCGGGCCCGGGCGTGGCGACGACGAGGTCGTGGCCGGCGAGGCCGTCGACGAAGGCGTCGAGGAGGGCGTCGTCGCCGGGGTTGGCCTGGCCGAGGGCCCCGACGAGCAGGATCCGGCTCATGCGACCGCCTCGGGGTGGTACACGGCCCGGTGGCGGGCGGCGACCCGATCCCACCGGCGGTCGTCGGCCAGCACGTCGGTCCACGCCTGGAGCCGGGCGAGGTCGTCGGGGCGCCGGGCCAGGCGCCGCAGCCGGGTGGCGAGGTCCGCCTCGGTGGCCGCGACCAGGTCCGACGGCGCCCCGATGCAGCGGGCGAGGGGCGCGGACAGCAGCACGGGCGTGCCCACGGCCAGGGCGAGCGCGAGTGCGCCGCTCGAGGAGAACGGGCGGGGGTAGGGGAACAGGGCGACGTCGGCGGCCCGGAACCAGTCGAGGACGTCCTCGCCCGGCACCCAGCCGGTGAAGGTGGCGCCGGGGTGCAGGGCGCGCAGGGTGCGGCCGTAGTCCTCCCCGGCGTCGGCCAGGCGGGGGTGCTCGCCGCCCGCGACGACGAGGTGGACCTCGGGGACGCGCCGGGCGGCGCCGAGGGCGACCTCGAGTCCCTTGTAGGGGGCGAGGAACCCGAAGCACAGGGCGACCATCCGGTCGTCGAGGCCCAGGCGCCGCCGGGCCTCGACGCGCCCGGGCGCGTCGCGCCCGCCGCGGGACTCGACGCCGTGGGGGATGACCCGGGCCCCGGGCACCACGGTGCGGAAGGCCTGCTCGTGGACGATGACCTCGTCGACCGCGCCGCTCACCGCCCGCTGGAGCACGGCGATGCCGTGACGGGCCACGGGTGCGGGGACGGGCACCCGGTGGAGGGCGGTGTAGGACGCGTCGACGTCTGCGGGGTCGACGGCCTGGTGGAGCGTCAGCACGACGCGCCGGCCGGTCCGGCGGAGCCCGGCCAGGGAGGGCACGAGGCCGAGGGCGGCGAGCGGCCCGCCGTACAGGAACAGCTCGAGCTGGACGTGGACGACGGGCGCGCCGGTGCGGTGCGCGGCCTCGCAGGCGCGGCGGATGCCGGCGGGGCTCCGGTCGAAGCACCGCAGCACCTCGATGCCCGGCCCGTCCTGCTCGGACGGGTCGTGCCCCGACGGGTCGTGCCCGGGGCCGGACTCGTGGGGAGCGACCACGACGACGCGCTCGCCGGCGTCGCGCAGGGCGCGGGCCAGGTTGGCGGCGTAGCTGGCCACGCCGCTGGTGCCGGCGTGGTGCGATCCGGACGTGGGCGGGTAGGGCGCGACCAGGCAGACGTCGGCCCGCCCGCCGGCGTCCCGGTTCACGACGTCCCGGTTCACGGCGCCACCGGCTCGGCGCGGCGGGACGCGCCCGCGGAGTGCAGCGCCCTCGGTCGGAGCGGGACGATCTCGGCGTCCTCGGTCAGGTCGATCACGACGTCCTCGATCGCAGCGGGCTCGTGCTCGGTGCGGGCCACGGGCAGGACGCGGTGGTGCAGCCACAGCCGGAGGGCGGAGGCGGCCATCCGGGCCGAGTCCCGCACCGGGTCGACGGTCGACCCGTCCTTGTCGATCCACACCGACGGGAGCTCGTCGACGCGCAGACCGAGGGAGCGGGCGCACACGAGGAGGTCGACGTCGAAGAGGAAGTCCCGGGAGGACAGGAGGGGCAGGAGGCGGCGGGCGGCCGGGCCGGACACGGCCTTGGCCCCGCACTGGGTGTCGGCGTGGGGGAGGTCGAACATGGCCCGCACCGCGGTGGCGAAGCCGGCGGAGGTGGCCCGGCGGAGCAGGCTCCGCGGGGCGGGGACGACCGAGGCCGGGAGCCGCCGCGAGGCCACGGCGACGTCGGCGCCGTCGTGGACGGCGGACACGAGCCGGGCCAGCTCACCGGGCGGGGTCGCGCCGTCGGCGTCGACGAAGGCGACCACGTCGGCGGTCGAGCGGCGGAGCGCCTCGGCCAGGGCGCCGCCCTTGCCGAGGTGCGGGAGCCGGACGCCGCGCACCCGGGGGTCGAGGGCGGCGTGGCGGGCCACGACGTCGGCGGTCCCGTCCACGCACCCGTCCAGCGCGACGAGGAACCCGACGTCGGGGCCGTCGAGGCTCCGCCGGTAGCGCAGGAGGGTCCGGCCGAGCCGGTCCTCCTCGTTGTGTGCGGGCAGGACGATGTCGAGGGACACGGAGGACCTCCGGGAGGGGTGGGGGGAGCGGGGCCCGACCGGGGTCGGGTCGGCCGTGACGGTAGGGAGCGGTCGCCCAGGATCGCAATGGAACCGTAATGTTCTCGGTCACACCAGGACGGCAGAACCCTTTCCAGAACTGGGTTCGTCCAGAACCACGTCCTCCACCTTCATCTCGCCGCAACATTCTTGGCTCCACGTGTCCGGCGGCTGGCACCGGTCTGTCGCCCCGCCCGGGCCTGCTGGCGCCGGTCGGTCGCGCGCAGGGTGCCGGTACCCTCCAGCCGTGCGCCGGATGTTCTCCACCCGCTGGCTGGTCGCCATGGCCGTCGTCGTGCTCGTGGGTGGCGTGCTGGCCGACGTGTCGATCTGGTCGCTCGTGGTGGCGACGCTGGCCGGGGCGCTGATCCTCAAGGTCGGCTTCGCCATGCTCGGGGGCATGTCGCGTCCGCTCCCGGAGCCCCCGCCCCCCGGGGAGCTGCGCAAGGTGAAGATCGAGTTCCGCTGCTCGATCTGCGGCTCCGAGGTCCGCATGACGATCGCGAACGACGAGATGCCCGACCCGCCCAAGCACTGCTTGGAGGAGATGGACCTGGTCACCCCCGTGGAGTGATCGCCAGCCACCCCGAGCGGCGGTTCCCGGCGCTCTGGGTCGGAGGCGGTCGCTCCCGAGCACGGAGCGTGAGTTTCTCCACAGATGGGGAACGGCTGGGGAGAACGAGCGTGCACGTCGGGCCCCGTTCACCTCGATGCAACGGTTTCGCGCGCTGGGTCAGCCCGAACCGACGAAAAGTGACGAATCGGACACCGTCGTGGTCGACGATTCCACAGTTTCCACAGGGGATGTGGACAACTACGCGCAGCCGCAGGTCGTGCCTGTGGATGGAGGACGATCGGGGTCCGTGCGGGCCGCCCGGGTGCGCACCCCGACGGGTGGGGCACCTCGCCGCGCGCGGCGGGGCCGCGACGTGCCGTGGCCCCGGGCGTCAGGGGCGCAGGGGTCTCAGTAGAACTGCGTCGAGGTGATGATGCCGCCGAGCACGAAGCCGAGGCCGAGCAGCAGGTACCGGTTGTCGGTCGCCCCCGGGAGCAGGCCCAGGTAGTTCAGGAAGATGACCAGGGCGCCCAGGATCAGCAGCGTGAACATGAGCACGGGCACCCACGTCGGGCTGACCTTGAGCTCCTGCGGGACCGGCGGGGTGTACCGGCCCGAGCTGGCATCGCCCTCGTGGTCGGTGGCGGCGTGGCCCTTGGAGATGGCGTGACGGGCCCCGGACTGGATGCCGCCCTTGGGGGTCGTGCGCCCGCCCTTCTTCTTCCGGTCCTGTCGTGCCACGGCGCACACGGTAGGCGAGCCGGGCGCGTACGGTCACACCGGTGACGGCACCCCGATCCGACGGCGCGCCCGCCGAGACCGCCCCGATCCCCGCACCCGTGCTGGCCGCCGTCGACATCGGGACGAACTCCGTCCACATGGTCGTGGCCCGCGTCGCCGACGACGGTCGGATGGAGGTGCTCGAGAAGGAGAAGGAGATGGTCCGCCTGGGCCGCTCCGGCGGCGACATGAAGCTGCTCGCCCCGGACGCCATCGACCGTGGCGTCGCCGCGCTCGAGCGCTGCCGCCGGGTGGCCGACGCCCACGGGGCCGAGCTGGCCGCCGTGGCCACCTCCGCGGTGCGCGAGGCCGAGAACCGCCGGGAGTTCCTCGACCGGGCCTTCGACGAGGCCGGCGTGTCCGTCGAGGTCATCTCGGGCTTCGAGGAGGCCCGCCTCATCCACCTCGGCGTCCTCCAGGCCCTGCCCGTGTTCGACCAGCGTGTGCTGCTCTGCGACATCGGCGGCGGCTCGACCGAGATCCTCCTCGGGCACCGGGGCGACGTGCTCGCCAGCCGCTCGTTCCGCCTCGGCGCGATCCGGCTCACCGAGCGGTTCCTGTCCCGGGACGTGGTGAAGCCCAAGCACCTGGCCCGGGCCCGGCACCACGTCGGGACGCTGCTCGCCGCGTTCGGGGCCGAGGTGCGCGACGCCGGCCACGAGGTGGCCGTCGGGGCCTCGGGGACGATCGAGACGGTGGTCGCCATGGCCCTGGCCGCCCGGGACGAGGGCGCGGGGGCGCGGACCCTGAACGGCCAGGAGGTCACGGCGTCGGAGGTGCGGGCCGCGGTCGAGGCCCTGGCCGCGTGCTCGGTGGAGGAGCGGGCGGCGCTGCCCGGCGTCGACGCGAAGCGCGCCGACATCCTCCTCGGCGGCGCCGTGATCCTCGAGGGCTTCGTCGAGGCCTTCGGCGTCGAGCGGCTCACCTTCTCCGAGGGGGCGCTGCGCGAGGGGGTGCTGCTCGACCAGGCCCGCCGCCGCTCGGGCGGGACGCTGCACCACCTGCAGGACCTGCGTCGCCGGTCGGTGCTCCACCTGGTGGAGCTGACCGACGAGCACCCCGAGCACTCCCGGGAGATCGCCCGGCACGCCCTGGGCCTCTTCGACGGCCTCGCCCCGCTGCTGGCCGAGCTCGACCCGCCGCTGGGCGACGCCGAGCGCGAGCTGCTCGAGGCGGGCGCGCTGCTGTGCAACGTGGGCGTGTTCATCTCCCACTCCGGCCACCACAAGCACAGCTACTACGTGATCCGGAACTCCGAGCACCTGGCCGGCTTCACCGACCGCGAGATCGAGCTGGTCGCCCAGGTCGCCCGGTACCACCGGAAGTCCTCGCCCAGGGCCAAGCACGCCGAGTGGCGGGCCCTGCGCCGCGCCGACCGCGAGCGCGTGCGCGCGCTGGCCGCCGTGCTGCGCCTGGCCATCGGGCTGGACCGCTCGCACGGCCGCCGCGTGGCGGGCACGACGGCGAGCTGGGACGCCGGGCGCCTCACGATCGCCGTCCACCCCGCCGGGCCCGAGCCGATCGAGCTCGAGGTGCACGCGGCCGAGCTGCGCCGGAGCCTGCTCGAGGAGGTGCTCGGTCGGGAGGTGGTGATCGAGGTCGCCGCCTGCTGAGCGGGCGGCCGGCTCAGCGGGCGAGCTGGAGGGCGGCGTCGGCGTCGATGGCGTCGGCCAGGGCGGCATCCGCGGCCATGAACAGCTCGTCGGCGTCGGAGGCGTGGTCGGGGCTGCCGGCCACCCCGGCGCTGAGCGCCACGGGCACCTCGGCGCCGCCCGCGAAGCGGAAGCTGTCGTCGACGTCGGCCAGCACCGTGCGGAGCAGGCCGTGGGCCTGGCGGGCCGTGGTGCCCGGGAGCACCACGGCGAGCTCGGAGCCGTCGGACGCGCCGAGCACGGCGTCGTCGGGCAGCAGGGAGCGCAGGCTGGCGGCCACGGTGCGCAGGAGGTGGTCGCGCCCCTCGGTGCCGACCTCGGCGACCACGTCCTCGGCCGAGCGCAGGCGGACCAGGGCGAAGGCGACCGTGCCGTGCTCGGTCACGGCGATCTCGTCGGCGAGGCGGGCCCGGAGGTAGTCCTCGGAGAGCACCTGGAGCGCCTCGTTGGTGCCGCGGTCGGCGAGGGAGGCGGCCTGGTCGATCCGCTCCCGGACGAGGTCGGCCAGGGCGTTGGTGTTGAACGGCTTGGCCACGAACGCGTCGAGCCCGGCGGGGGTCTCGAAGGTCGGGTCGCTCGCCGCGTGGGCCGACACCATGACGACGGGGACGAAGGCCCAGCGCTCGTCGGCCCGCATGGCCCGGTACGCCTCCATGCCCGAGAAGCCCCGGAGCCGGATGTCGAGCAGGACGCAGTCGGGCTCGTGCTCGGCGAGGGCCTCGAGCACCTCGTCGGGCGACCTCGGGTCGATGTGGACCAGGTCGTAGCCGGAGGCCCGGAAGTAGGCCCGGAGGAACCCGGCGACGTCGGGTTCGTCCTCCACGCAGAGCACCCGCTGGGTCGCGGCGAGGCGACGGGCGACGGGTCCGATGCGGGCGTCCTCGCTCATGAGCACATCCTCTCCGGTCGGTCGCGTGCCAGCGATGTTGAGGGCCGCCGCCGGACCCCGGCGTCCCCGGGGCCCCGAGGTGGAACCCGGGGCGGGCCCCGGGCACCTCGGCACCTAGCATCGCACCCGTGCCGGCCCGGGTGCTCGTGATCGACAACTACGACTCCTTCACCTACAACCTCGTCCAGTACCTGGGCGAGCTGGGGGCGGAGCCGGTCGTGCACCGCAACGACGCCGTCGACCTGGCCGACGTGGAGGCGATCGACCCCGACGCCATCCTCGTCTCGCCCGGTCCGGGCACCCCCGACGACGCCGGCATCTCCTGCGACGTCATCCGGACCTGGGCCGGTCGCCGCCCGATCCTGGGCGTGTGCCTCGGCCACCAGGCCATCGGGCAGGTGTTCGGCGGCACGGTCGTGCGGGCCCGCCAGGTGATGCACGGCAAGACCTCGCTGGTCACCCACGACGGCACCGGCGTGTTCACCGACCTCCCCTCGCCGCTCGAGGCGACCCGCTACCACTCCCTGGTGGTCGACCCGGCCACGCTGCCCGACGAGCTGGTGGTCACGGCCCGCACCACCGACGTCGGCCCCGACGGCGCCGACGGCACCACCGAGGTGATCATGGGGCTGCGCCACCGCGTCCACGACGTCGAGGGCGTGCAGTTCCACCCCGAGTCGATCCTCACCGGCACCGGCCACCGGATGCTGGGGTCGTTCCTGGCCCGGATCCCCACGCCCGCCTGACCGGCGAGCCGGTCAGCGCGAGCCCGACATCACGCCGGCGTCGGGAGCGCAGCGAGCAGCCGGCAGGCGAGCGGGGACGAGCGCGCCGGGACCGAGCCGGTCAGCGCGAGCCCGACATCACGCCGGCGTCGGGAGCGCAGCGAGCAGCCGGCAGGCGAGCGGGGACGAGCGCGCCGGGACCGAGCCGGTCAGCGCGAGCCCGACATCACGGCTCTGTCGTGGTGGTGGTGCTCGACGACGTCGTGGAGGGCAGCAGCTCGGCCTCGCCGACGGTGATGGTCACGGTGGACCCCCGGTCGGCCTGGGTGCCGCCGGTGGGGTCCTGGGCGAGGACGCGGCCGTCGTCGGGGGAGCCGGCGGGCAGGGTCTCGGTGACGACCTGGACCTGGAAGCCGGCCGTGGTCAGCTCCTGGCGGGCCGTCTCCTCGGTCTTCTCGACCACGTTGGGGACGATGACCTGCTCGGGGCCCGTGGACACGACGACGTCGACGGTGGTGCCGACCTCGACGACGGTGCCGAAGCCGGGGCTGGTGCGGATGACCTGGCCCTCGGGGACCGACGACGAGGCCTCGGTGGCCCGGGTGACGCCGAAGCCCTGGCGCTCGAGCAGGGCGCGGGCCTGCTCGAAGGTCTGCCCGGACACGTCGGGCACGGCCCGCTCCTCGGCGCCCTGGGACACCTGGAGGGTGATGGTGGCCGACAGCGGGGCGTCGGTGCCGGGGGCGGGGTCCTGGGCGACGACGCGGCCCTGCTCGACCTCCTGGTCGAACACCGGCTCGGAGACGACGTCGGTGAACCCGGCGTCGCCGAGCACGGACCGGGCGTCCTCCTCGGTGAAGGTGAGGACCTCGGGCACGGCCACGACGGGCTCGCCGGTCGAGACCGTGAGGGTGACGGTGGCGCCCTCCTCGGCCTCGGCGTTCGGTTCGGGGTCCTGGCGGAACACGACGCCGTCGTCGAACTCGGGGTTCTCCTCGAACTCGGTCTCGACCTCGAAGCCGAGGGCGATCAGCGCCGCCCGGGCCCCGTCGGAGCCCTCGAGCTGGGTCCCGACCACGTTGGGCACGATGGCGGTGGCCGCGGGGGTGTCGTCGTCGGAGTCGAGCACGCCCAGGGTCTGGGCGAGGACGAAGATGACCCCGCCGAGCACGGCGAGCAGCAGGAGCAGCACGACGAGGAAGGCCCCGTTGCGGCGGGGCGGTTCGACCTCGTCGTAGTACGGATCGTAGGGCTCCTCGTAGCCGGTGGGCGGGTACTGGCCGTAGCCCCCGGCGGTGGCGGCGCCGACGCCGGCCGCGGCGGCGACGGGGATGGCCTGGGTGGCGTCGGCTGCGGGCGGGGCGGCGGCGACGGGCGGCGGCACGATCGGGGCGATCTGGTTGCCCTCGCGGTAGCGGCGCAGGTCGGCGCGGAGGTCCTCGGCGGAGGGGTAGCGGGCCTGGGGGTTCTTGGCCAGGCACTTGAGGACGATGGCCTCGAGGGTCGGGTCGACGTCGGCGTTGATCTGCCGGGGCGGGGTCGGCTGCTCCTGGACGTGCTGGTAGGCCACGGCCAGGGCGTCGTCGCCCCGGAACGGCGGGCGGCCGCACACGGCCTCGTAGAGCACGACGCCGAGGGAGTACACGTCGGAGCGGGGGTCGACCGGGCGGCCCTGGGCCTGCTCGGGGGAGAAGTAGGTGGCCGTGCCCATGACCTGGCCGGTCTGGGTGAGGTCGTCGTCCTGGGCGGCGGTGATGGCCCGGGCGATCCCGAAGTCGGTGACCTTGACCTGGCCGTCGGAGGCGAGCAGCACGTTGCCCGGCTTCACGTCCCGGTGGACGACGCCGTTCTTGTGGGCGAAGCCGAGGGCGGCGGCGATGTCGATGCCGATGTCGGCGGCCCGGGCGGGGAGCAGGGTCCCCTCCTGGCGCAGCACGTCGGCCAGGGAGCGGCCGGCCACGTACTCCATGACGATGAAGTAGGTGCCGTCCTCCTCGCCCCAGTCGAACACCCCGACGATGTTGGGGTGGGTGAGGTTGGCCGAGTCCTGGGCCTCGCGGCGGAACCGCTGCACGAAGGCCGGGTCGGCCGCGTACTGCGGGAACAGGACCTTGACCGCGACCGGCCGGTCGAGCAGCTGGTCGCGCGCCAGGTAGACGTCGGCCATCCCCCCTCGGGCGAGACGACGGTGGAGCTCGTAACGACCGCCGTAGACGACGGGACCCTGGTCAGCCATGGCGCGCTGCACTCTACGGAACGCGGCGCGCCCGGCTTCAGCCGTCGGGTGCGAGGGACCCGCGCCCGGGCCGCCGGGCGGCGCGGGCCGCGTCGAGCAGGAGGCGGGTCTCGGCCGCGGCGACGGCCCGCCGGACGGCGAGGGCGGCGTCGGGGGTGACCGAGACGGAGTCGATCCCGAAGCGCACGAGGTGCTCGGCGAAGCCCGGACGGTCCGAGGGGGCCTGCCCGCACAGCGACGTGGCCAGGCCGAGCTCGCGCCCGCCGACGACGATCGCCTCGATGGCGGCGAGCACGGCCGGGTCGGCGGTGTCGAAGGCGTCGGCGAGGCGCTCGGTGTCGCGGTCGATGCCGAGCACGAGCTGGGTGAGGTCGTTGGAGCCGATCGAGACGCCGTGGATCCCCATGGCCGCGTACGCGGGGAGGTGGTGCACCACGGAGGGGACCTCGGCCATGATCCAGCGCTGGAGCCGCCGGTCCGTGCCGAGGGGGCTGGCATCGACCAGGCGCAGGCAGGCCTCGAGCTCGCCCGGGGTCCGCACGAAGGGCAGCATCACGTGGACGCCGGGGTGGGTCTCGCGGACCCGGGCCAGGACCTCCAGCTCGAGGGCGAACAGGTCGGGCTCGGCCACGTACCGGGCGCAACCCCGGTAGCCGATCATCGGGTTCGACTCGACCGGTTCCCACCGGTCGCCGCCCTCGAGGCCGCGGAACTCGTTGCTGCGGAAGTCGATGGTCCGGTACGTGACCGGGCGGGGCGAGAAGGCCGCGGCGATGGCCCCGACGTCGCGGACCATCGCGTCGACGAACTCGTCGGCCCGGCCCTGCTCGAGCAGCAGCCGCGGGTGGGCGCCGCCGAGGGCCTCGGTGACGAGCAGCTCGGCCCGGAGCAGGCCGACCCCGTCGACGGGCAGGGCGGCGGCGGCCTCGGCGTGGGAGGCCATGGCCAGGTTGACCAGCACCTTGGTGCCGGTGACGGGCGCGGCCTCGACGGTCGCGCCGGCGGGCGGGCCGGTCGGGCGGGCCGGGAGGTGGCGTCCGTCCCGGACCTCGCCGGTGCGGCCGTCGACGGTGACGACGCGACCTTCGACCAGGTCGGTGGTGGCGGTGCGGGCGCCGACCACGCAGGGCACGCCCAGCTCCCGGGACACGACCGCAGCGTGGCAGGTGGTGCCGCCGGTGTCGGTCACGACGGCGGCGGCCCGGCGCATGGTGGGGACCCAGTCGGGGTTGGTGGCGTGGGCGACGAGGACCTCGCCGTCGCGCAGGCGGCTCCCCTCCTCGGGCCCGGCCAGGATCCGGACGGCCCCGGCGGCGATGCCAGGTGACACCCCGTGGCCGCGCAGCAGCGGCTCGCCCGGGTCGTCGGACCCGTCGTCGGCCCGTCCTGCGCCGTCCGGTCCGGGGTCGTCGGTCCGCAGGTCGAGCGTGGTGATGGGGCGGGACTGGAGGACGTGGATGGCGCCGTCGTGGTCGATGGCCCACTCGACGTCCTGCGGGCTGCCGAAGGCGTCGGCGATGCGCCGGCCGATGCGGGCCAGGGCGACGACCTCGGCGTCGGTGAGGACGGGCCGGTCGGCGGCGGCGTCGTCGAGGTCGACGCGGCGCTCGTGGCCGCCCTCGTCGAGCTCGAGGCGGTGGTCCTTGCGGCCGAGGCGGAACGCGGCGATCCCGTCGTCGGGGTCGACCTCGATGGTGTCGGGCTCGACCGCGCCGGACACGACGACCTCGCCGAGGCCGAACGCGGCCTCGATGACGAGGCGGTCGCGGCGGCCGGTGGCCGGGTGGGCGGTGAACAGGACACCGGCCCGGTCGGCGTCGACGGTGCGCTGGACGACCACGGCGATGGCCGGCTCCTCCTCCAGGCCCCGCGACGCCCGGTAGGCGATGACGCGGTCGCCGAACAGCGACGCCCAGCAGTCCACGATCCGGGCCTCGAGCTCGTCGAGGCCGACGACGTCGACGTAGGAGTCGTGCATCCCGGCGAAGCTGGCGCCGGGGCCGTCCTCGGACAGCGCCGAGGACCGCACGGCGACCGGTCCGCCGGAGGGGTCTCGGGCCTCGAGGTCGGCGAGGGCGGTGGCGACGGCGTCCCGGGTCGCGGGGTCGAGGCCGGCGGCCCGGACCCGGGCCCGGAGGTCGGCGGCCGCGGTGGCCAGCACGTCGGTGTCGTCGGCCTGCTCGCGGGCCCGGTCGAACGCGGCTCGCAGCCCGTCCCGGACGCGGGCGGCGTCCATGGCCGCCAGGTAGGCGGCGGCGGTGACGACGAAGCCGTCGGGCACGGGTGCCCCGGCCCGGCGGAGCTGGCCGAGGTTCGCGCCCTTCCCGCCGGCGGTGCCCTGGTCGGCCCGGGACAGGTCGTCGAGGGCGACGACGAGCGGCGCACCCGTCCCGGCCCGGTCCTCGGCCTCCCCGGTGGCCCGGTCGGTGCTGCCCGGTGCCCGCGTGCTCACGACCGGCTTCCGGGCACGACGACGGCCCGGCCCTCGATCTCGCCGGCGGCGAGCCGCTCGTAGACGGTGGCGGCTTCGTCGAGACCGAACGTGGTGACTTGGGGGCGGATGGCGCCGGAGCGGGCCAGCTCGATCACCTCGACCAGCTCGGGCAGCGACCCCCAGTAGGTCGTGGCCAGCGACACCTCGTAGGCGGTGGCGAAGAACGAGAACGGCAGGGACCCGCCGGCGATGCCGACGAGGGTGAGGTGGCCGAGGCTGCGGGTGACCTGTGCGCCGAGCGCCAGGGTCTCGTCCGCGCCGACCACGTCGATCACGACGTCGGCCCCGCGCCCGCGGCTCGCCTCGAGGATCTCGGTGGCGGCGTCGGGCCCGGGGCGGACGCCGACGTGGGCGCCGACCCGCTTGGCGAGGTCGAGGGCCTCGGTGCGGGTGTCGACGGCGACGATCGTGGCCGGGGTCAGGGCGGACAGGATCTGGACGGCCATGTGGCCGAGGCCGCCGGCACCGACGACCACGGCGGTGGAGCCGGGGCCGAGCAGGTGCAGGGAGCGGGCCACGGCGTGGTACGGCGTGAGGCCGGCGTCGGTGAGGGGCGCGGCGAGCACCGGGTCGAGGTCGCCGATGGAGACGAGGTGCCGGGCGCTGGGGACCAGCAGGTACGGGGCCATGCCGCCGTCGAGGCCGAGCCCGCCACCGGCGCCGACGATCTCGCCGGCCCGCTCGCAGTAGTTCTCCATGCCCTGCAGGCAGCGGTGGCACCGTCCGCAGCCCCAGGGGCCGTGGACGGCGACGGCCTCGCCGACCTCGACGCCGGTGACGCCGGGGCCGACGCCCTCGACCCAGCCCGCGTTCTCGTGGCCGAGCGTGAAGGGCGGGCTCCACGGGAGCATCCCCTCGTCGAAGTCGTGGAGCAGGTGCAGGTCGGAGTGGCAGGCGCCCGCTCCGCCGACGCGGACGAGCACCTCGCCCGGCCCCGGGTCGGGATCGGGGATCTCCACCAGCTCGGGAGGGGTCTTCCAGGCGGTGATCCGCAGGGCTTCCATCGCAGCGCTCCATCGGTCGTCGGGCGATCGATGGCAGCGTGCGCGCGCCCGGGAGCGGGCGGGCAGGGTCCTTGGTCCCGATCCTCGGGGACCGTGTCGGCTCAGCCCCCGGCGCCCTGGGCGGCGAGGACCGTCTCCATCACGGCTCGCGCGATCGGCGCTGCGACGCGTCCGCCCGTCTGCTCGCTCGGGCTGCCCTCGACGCCCTCGACGATGACGGCGACGGCCACGGTCGGGGGCTCCCCGGGCGGGCCGGCGAAGCCGATGATCCAGGCGTGGCTGCGGGGCGGCTCGGTGCCGAGCTGCGCGGTGCCGGTCTTGCCGCCCACCTCGAAGCCGGGGATGGCCAGGCCCGCTGCGGTACCGCCGTCGACCACGCCGCGCATGGCCTCGCGCAGGGTCGCGGCGTCCTCGGCGTCCATGGCCCGGCGCCACTGGGCCGGCTCGGGCTCCTCGACGACGGTGCCCTGGTCGTCGCGGACCTGGTCGACGACGCGGGGCACGACGATGCGCCCCTCGTTGGCCACGGCCGCGGCGACGAGGGCCATCTGCAGGGGCGTGGCCTGGACGTCGTTCTGGCCGATGCCGGACTGGGCCAGGGCGGGCAGGTCCTGGTCGAAGTCGGTGGGGAAGGCCGAGGAGGCCGTGTTCGGCAGGTCGATGGGCGGGGTGGCGTTGAAGCCGAAGTCCTCGGCCGTCTCGATCATCGCCTCGGGCCCGACGTCGACGGCGAGCTGCGCGAAGGCGGTGTTGCACGACACCCGGAGGATCTCGAACAGGGTGCCGCCGCACGCGCTGCCCCCGAAGTTCCGCAGCGGACGGGACGTCTGAGGCGGGGTGTACTCGCGGGTCACCGGGTAGGCGGGTTCGTCCCGGGTGAGGCCGCCGGCCTCGGGGCCGACGTCGAGCCCGGCGGCTGCGGTGACGACCTTGAACGTCGAGCCGGGGAAGTAGCGCTCCCGGTGGGTCTTGGCCAGCAGCGGGTCCCGGCCGTCGGCCTGGTAGAGGGCGAAGGCGTCGTTGGCGGACTCGAAGTCCTGCCCGGCGAGCAGGTTCGGGTCGTAGGTCGGCCAGGACCACATGGCGTACACGTCGCCGGTGCGCGGGTCGAGGGCCACGACGGAGCCCTGGCGCTCGCCGAGGCCCTCCTTGGCGACGCGCTGCACGTCGCTGCGCAGGGTCAGGAACAGGTCGCCGACGCGCTCGCGCTCGACGAAGAGGTCCTCGAGGTCGCGGAAGGACAGGTCCAGGGTCCGTCCGGCGAGCTCGGCGTTGTAGGAGTCCTCGAGGCCGGCGACGCCGAGGTTCAGGGAGAAGTAGCCGACGGTGTGGGCGAACAGGTCGCCCTCGGGGTACGTGCGGGACCGTTCGAAGCCGGCGCCGACGGGGTTGGTGACCGAGCGGGCCACGACGACGCCGTCGGCGGTGACGATGGTGCCGCGGGGGCTGTCGTAGTCCCGCAGGATGGCGCGGTTGTTCTCCGGGTTGTCCTTGAGCCGCTGGGCGCCGAACACGGTGACCCGGTTCAGCTGGACGAACAAGACCAGGAAGCACACGAGCAGCCCGGCGCCGAGCTTGGCGATCTGGCGGTTCACCGGGCGCCCCCGGCTGCGGGCTGCGACGCCGTCGTGGCCGGCGTCGGCGTGGTGGTCGATGCGTCGGAGATGCGCAGCAGGAGGGCGAGCAGCACGTAGTTGAGGACGAGGCTGGACCCGCCGTAGGAGACGAAGGGCAGGGTCACGCCGGTGAGGGGCAGGGTGCGGGTGATGCCGCCGATGATGATGAAGGCCTGGACCCCGAGCAGCGTGGTGAGGCCGGTGGCGAGCAGCGTGTCGAAGGGGGTGGCGGCGCGGAGCGCGATGCGCAGGCCGGCGCCGACCATGAGGACGTAGGCGCAGAGCACGGCGGTGGCGCCGAGCAGGCCGAGCTCCTCGCCGATGGCGGCGAAGATGAAGTCGGTCTCGACCTCGGGGATGCGGGTGGGGGTGCCGAGGGCGATGCCGGTGCCGGCGATGCCGCCGTCGGCGAACGCGAAGGACGCCTCGACGATCTGGAACCCGGCGCCCTTGGCCTCGGACCACGGGTCGATCCAGATGGCGACCCGGTCGCGGACGTGGCCGAAGGCGTTGTAGGCGATGGTCGCGCCGCCGAGGAACAGGACGGCGCCGACGGTCAGGTAGGTGGTGCGCCCGGTGGCGACCCACAGCATCACGACGAAGAGCACGAAGAACAGCAGCGACGAGCCGAGGTCGCGCTCGAAGAACATCACGACGAGCGACAGCCCCCAGGCGAGGAGGATGGGGCCGAGGTCGCGCGGTTCGGGCAGGTGGAACGGCCCGATCCGGAACTTGGACAGGGCGAGCAGGTCGCGGCGCTCCACCAGGTAGGCGGCGAAGAAGACGGCGAGGACGATCTTCGCCGCCTCGCCCGGCTGGAAGTTGACGGGCCCGACGCTGATCCAGATGCGGCTGCCGTTGATGGTCCGCCCGATCACGGGCACGAGCGGCAGCACGAGCAGCAGCAGGCCGAGCGCGGCGAAGGAGTACGTGTAGCGCTGGAGGTCGCGGGTGCGGCGCACGACGACGAGCGTCCCGATGAAGGCACCGATGCCGACGGCGGTCCACACGGCCTGGAGCCCGGCGAGACGGCCGCCGTCGCCGGTGGCGCCGTCGAGGCGGACGATGAACACGTAGCCGATGCCGTTGAGCAGGGCGGCGAGCGGCAGCAGCGTGCCGTCGGCGTGGAGGGCGAGGCGGCGGACGGCGACGTGGGCGGTGCCGAACAGGCCGAGGACGACGGCGAGGAACGGGCCGAGGTTGGCGGGGATCTCCGCGGCGCGGCCGAGCCCGGCGAGCGCGTACGCGCCGGCGGTGACGAGGGCCCCGACCACGATGAGGCCGAGCTCGGTGCGCCGGCGCAGCAGGGTCACGGGCCGGCGGTCGCTTCGGTGGTGGTCGTGGTCGAGCCGGTCGTGGTCGGGCTCGTCGAGGTGGTCGTGCTCGTGGTGCGCGTCGTGGACGTGGTGGACGACGGCGCGGTGACGGGCGGGGTGAAGTCGGCGATGCGCTCCTCGAGGTTGTCGACGAAGCGGCGGGCGTCGGACAGCGAGGGCTGGTCGACGCCGTCGGCGAGCCGGTCCCGGTCGGCGCGGGGGAGGTCGTCGAGGGCGATGTCGGTGCCCTCGACGAAGGTCGGCTCGAACCACAGGAACGAGCGGCCCCGCAGGATGGTGACCTCGTCGTCCTCGATGGTGACCACGTAGGTGTTGCGGGCCTGGTTCCAGGCGAGGCCGGCTCCGGCGGCGACCACGACGAGCACGGCGACGACGAAGGCGAGGGAGCGGACGGTCACGACGCGGGGGCTGCGGGGCGCGCCGACGGTGTCGCCCCCGGCCGTGTGGCCGCCCGCTCCGCCGTCGGCGACGGCGCCGGTGACCGGGTCGATGCCCTGGGTGTCGGCGTCGGGGTGGGCGGAGAAGTGCTCGTCGTCGGGGACGGCGGCCCGGTCGCCGAGGCCGTCGGCGACGACGTCGACGATCACGACGGTGGTGTTGTCCCGGCCGCCGTGCTCGTTGGCGAGGGCGACGAGGGTCTCGGCGGCCTCGTCGGGGTCGGCGACGGTGCGCAGCACGTGGGCGATCTCGTCCTCGTCGACCTCGTCGGTGAGGCCGTCGCTGCACAGCAGGTAGCGGTCGCCGGTGCGGGGGAGCAGCTGGAACTCGTCGACGTCGACGACCTCCTCGATGCCGATGGCCCGGGTGACGATGTTCTTGCGGGGGTGGTGGCGGGCGTCCTCGGGGGACAGGCGGCCTTCGCGGACCAGCTCGCCGACGTAGGAGTGGTCCTCGCTGACCTGGTCGAGGTGGCCGCCGGAGAGGCGGTAGGCGCGGGAGTCGCCGACGTTGACGATGGCGATGCGCTCCTCGCCGTCCTCGACGACGACGGCGGCGGCGACGACGGTGGTGCCCATGCCGGCGAGGTGGGGGTCGTCGCCGGAGCGCTCCCACACGTGGTCGTTGGCGGCCTGGACGGCGAGCACGAGGTCGAGGACGCGCAGGGCGCGCTCGGCGGGGTCGGGGAGCGAGGCCTCGATCGACTCGACCGCGATGCGGGAGGCGACCTCGCCGCCGGCGTGGCCGCCCATGCCGTCGGCGACGACGGAGACGCCGTCGGCGAGGAGCATGGAGTCCTGGTTGGCGTCGCGGACCATGCCGACGTCGGTGGCGCCGCCGACCCGGAGGCGGGTGGCGAGCCGGGCGCGTCCCGGTGGGCCGCCGGTCCCGGGGTCGGTGGGGTCCGGGTCGGTCACGTGACCTCCAGGACCGTGGACCCGATCTGGATGCGGTCGCCGAGGGAGACGACCATGGGCGCGGACACCTTGCGGCGGTTGAGGTAGGTCCCGTTGGTGGAGCCGAGGTCCTCGACGTAGAGCTGGCCGTCGCGGGTGAAGATCCGGGCGTGGATCTGGGACACGTAGGTGTCGTCCAGGGTCACCTGGCAGCCGGCGGCGCGGCCGACGGTGAGCTCGTCGCCGAGGGGGAACACGGTGCCGGCCAGGTCGTCGGGCTCGACGACGCGCAGCTTGGGCGGGGTGCGCTCGGCCCGGCGGGTGCGGCGGGGGCGCTTGGCGTTCGCCGCGGCCGCGGGGGCGGCCGATCCGCCCGAGCCGGTGGTGCGGGCCAGGTTGACCTCGGCCCACACGGCGCGCAGGACGCGGAAGAAGAAGAGGTACAGCAGGATCAGCAGGCAGATCTTGAGGACGTTGAGCAGCGGCTCGGGCACGGCCTCAGCTCGCCTCGAACCGGAACGTGGTGGCGCCGAAGGTGAGCTCGTCGCCGTCGGTGAGGGTGTGCTCGCGGACCTTGATGCCGTTGACCTTGGAGCCGTTGGTGGAGCCGAGGTCGGTGAGCACGAAGCCCTGCCCGGCGGGGCGGATCTCGGCGTGCTGGCGCGAGACGTTGGGGTCCTCGAGGGTGAGGACCGAGTCGGGCAGGCGGCCGATGGTGACGACGGTGTCGCCGAGCACGAACCGCTGGCCGTCGGGCAGGACGAGGCTGCCGGCACCGGCGCCGCCCGAGCCCTCCTTGAGCCGGGCCTCGACGCTGAAGGACCCGATCCGCATCTCGGGGTCGGTGCGGAAGGCGACCTCGACGGGGCCCATGAAGTGGTACCCCTCCACACGGGCGTGGTCGCGGGCCAGGTCGGCCAGCTCCCGCCGCATGGTGTCGGTGACCTCGGCGAACTCGTCGGCGTCCTGCTGGGACAGGTTCACGGTGAAGTGGTTGGCGACCACCGTGCGCCCCCGGACGCCGATGGAGCGGGAGTCGTCGATCTCCCGGGCCAGGCGCCGCCCGATCTCGACCGGCCGGAGCCCGGACTGGAAGGCGCGGGAGAACACACCCTCGACGATGCGCTCCAGTCGTCGTTCGAAGTGCCGCAGGACCACGGGCGAGAGGCTACCCAGGGGTGGTCACCCGTCGTGGTGGGGTCCCCGGCCGGGGGAGCGGGGGCCCTGCGGCGCCACGTAGGTGCGACAACGGGCGGTCATCCGCTTGGGGGTCCGGACGGCGGGCGCGGTATGGTGTCGCCTCCACTCGGGCGAGTGGCGGAATTGGCAGACGCGCTGGCTTCAGGTGCCAGTGATCGCAAGATCGTGGGGGTTCAAGTCCCCCCTCGCCCACCAC